>CAXAVJ010000006.1:0-74719 GCA_963972065.1 uncultured Rhodospirillaceae bacterium | reverse complement strand
GATCTGGCCGCCTTGAAACGCCGCGCGGAAGTCCTGAACGGGGTTTTGATAACCACGGAAAAGGACATCCAGCGGATCCCGGTCGGCGACCGCACGGGCATTGAAGTCTTGACAATCACCCTGCAATGGGACGACGAAGCGGCCCTCGACCGATTGTTGCAAACCGTCAAACCGTAGTCAGGCTGCCGATTTCATGGCTCATGCGCCGGCCCCGCTGAACAAATACGTGATTCACCCCGTCCAGGCGGCGGCGGCTTTCATTGTCTATATGTTCTTCCGCGTGCTGCCGCTTGATTGGGCGTCGGGCCTGGGCGGTCTTCTGGCGCGTACCATCGGGCCGCGTCTGCGCCTGTCGGATCGGGCGCGCCGGAACCTGCGCGCCGTGTTTCCCGAGATGCCGGATGCCGAGGTTGAACGTATCGTCCACGGGATGTGGGACAACCTGGGCCGGCTTGCCGCTGAATTTCCCCATTTGCAGGAAATCGATGTCTATGCCGAGAACGGACGGGTCACCGTCGAAGGCGGCGAATACGTAGACCTCCTGCGTGACGACAATGAAGCGGGCATTTTCTATTCCGCCCATATCGGCAACTGGGAAATCCTGGCATTGGGGGCGACACAGCGGGGTCTGCCGCTCGACCGGGTCTACCGCGAGGCCAACAATCGCCTGGTCGAATGGCTGTATCGCCATGGCCGCGCCGCCGTCGAGGGGGCGTTGATCCCCAAGGGGCCGCAGGGCGTGCGCCAGCTTCTCAACGCCTTCCGCTCCGGCAGCCATCTGGCCATGCTGGTCGATCAGAAAATGAACGACGGCATCGCCGTGCCGTTCTTCGGCCGTCCGGCCATGACCGCCCCGGCCTTGGCCGAACTGGCGCTGCGCCACAACTGCCCGGTGGTGGCGGCGCGGGTGACGCGGGTCAAGGGGGCGACCTTCAAGATGACGGCCTTGCCGCCCGTCCGGTTTGAGAAGACCGGCGACCACAAGTCCGATGTCCTGGCCGCGATGACGCAGATCAACGACCAGGTCGAACAATGGGTCCGCGACACCCCGGAACAGTGGCTGTGGCTGCACAACCGCTGGCCCAACGACGAGGCGTAGTTGATTTTTCTTAGCTCATCAAACTGATTTGCAAGATCGGGCAACCGTCTGGATATACGCTCATATCCGCCGCCGGTGAGTAGCTTAAAATTAGATACGCTCGGTCTATGTGTTTGACGTTGATCGATACATCTAGAAGAGCTTTGCTAGCTAGTGCTTCATCTATCATCGGCTCATCTGTCACTATCGCAATTATGAGTTCGTCGAATTCAGTCGTTGCCGCAGCAAGTTTGTGGTCTTTTTTAGCGATACGTTTTGAAATTTCACTCGCTACCCGGTCAACTGACCAATCAGCCCAATCATAGTTATTGTGGTTTCCTGCTTTTCCGAAATGGCGGTGAGCTTTTACCGCTTCACTATCAACAAGTTCAGTAACTTCGACACCTATTTTACGGTTGTCACCAGTTGTAATTTCTACGTCAGGGGGGTCGTTCGCGACGCTTCTTAGTGATTTAGGCTGGAACCGGTCCTTTTTTTCCAGGTAGCTGAAAAGAACCGCAGCAACCTGTCGTTCAGCAACTTTCCTATCTGGTTGCCAATCCCAATAGTCCGCATATCCACGAGCGCTATCTCTGGCAACTCTCATCGCCTCGACGATTTCCGTCCAATCAATGTGCTTGTTGTCTAAGGGGTGCATGATCGATCTTGGGCCCTGACAAGTTGCTATTGAGTACTTACTCGCGCGCTTTCTGCGGCCCGACCAGCAACGCCGGGTCCAGGGCGGTCTTGAACCAGCTGACCCCCCAATGCAGATGCGGGCCGGTGGCCCGGCCGGTCGCACCCACGGTGCCGATCTGCGTGCCTTTGGTGACGAAGTCGCCTTCCTTCACGGTGGTCTTGTCCATATGGATGTAGACCGATGTCAGGCCCAGGCCGTGGTCGATCATCACCGTCTTGCCCGTGAAGAACATGTCCTCGTTCACCAGGGCGACGACGCCGTCGCCCATGGTCTTGACCGGCGTGCCGCGGGGGGCGGCGACGTCGACGCCGTTGTGCGGGCTGCGCGGTTTGCCGTTGAGGATGCGCTGACTGCCGTACACCCCGGAAATACGGCCCTCGACCGGCCAGATGAAGCCGGTGTCGAAAAAGGTCTTGAGCGTCGTCCGCTTGCGGACCTCGGTGATTTGGATCTGGTCGCTCTTGATGCGCGCGAGGTCTTCCGGTTTGGTCGGGCTGACCTTGCGTTGCGGCAGACCGTCGATGCGCTGAATCTTGTATTTGCGTTTCTCGATGGCAAGCTCCCGCTCTTCCAACTGGCCCTCCGGGGGTTCCGCCCGCAGCACCATCTTCGCCTTGGCCTTGCGTCCGAAACCGATGATGAAGCTGCCGTTGGGCGCGACCGCCACGGGCTGCCCATCGAGCGTCAGTTTGGTTCCCGGCTCAACCTTGCCGGTGGCCAGGCCGCCCTGGATGAATGTGCCGGAAATCTCCAGCGCGCCAGCCGGATAAGCCCCCGCCGCGACGAGGGCCGCCGCGGCCAGGAAAATGCGAAGAAGGAATGTCACAGAAGCCGCCCCTGCCGGTCGTCGCCGGGCTTGTTGGTTTTGGGTTTCGCGGAAGTGTCCTCGCCCGGTGCGGACGTTGCCGTCTTGGCCGGGGGGGCGCCGCCGGCAACGACCACCGGGCGTGTCCCGTCGCGAAGCCTGAGGTCCAGCCGGTCGCCGGTCTTGAGGGTTTTGGCCGAAGTCACGGGCGCGCCCGTCGGGTCGGTGACCAGGGCGAATCCACGGTCGAGCACGCGCTGATAGGAATAGCTTTCCAACAGGGCTGATGCCTGGCCCAGGCGGCTCCGCGCCCGGTCCACGGCAGCCCGGCCGGCGGTCTTCAGGGCGCGCACTTCCGAGGCAAGGCGGCCGGCTTCCATCTGGATGATCTTGTCGGGCCGGGTCAGCCCGGCGGCCGCATTGGCGAGGCGCGCGCGGCGGCGCTCCAGCCCGCCGCCCAGCGAATGGCCCAGGCGCTCGGTCCAATCGTCGAGCCGCTGCGCCTGTTCCTGCAGCATGCGCGCGGGGTTGGGCAGGGCCCTGGCCGTGGCGTCCAGATTGCGGCGGTGATCGGCGAGCCGCCGGGACACGGCACTGGCAATGCGCTGTCCGTCCTCCATGACCTGGGCCAGCAGGTCCAGGCGCACGGGTACGGCCATTTCCGCGGCTGCGGTCGGGGTCGGGGCGCGCCGGTCGGCGGCGAAATCGGCCAGGGTCGTGTCCGTTTCATGGCCGACGGCTGAAATCACCGGAATCGGGGAATCGGCGATGGCGCGCACGACCTCTTCCTCATTGAAGGCCCACAGGTCCTCCAGGCTGCCGCCGCCGCGGGCGACGATGACCACATCCGGGCGCGGTACGGGGCCGCCTGCCTCGATCGCGCCGAACCCGCGCACGGCGGCGGCGACCTGTGCGGCCGCGTTGTCGCCCTGGACCAGCACGGGCCAAACCAGGACATGGATGGGAAAACGGTCGGCCAGGCGGTGCAGGATGTCGCGGATCACGGCCCCCGTGGGCGAGGTCACGACACCGATCACATCGGGCAGATAGGGAATGTCGCGCTTGCGCTCGGCCGCGAACAGGCCTTCGGCCTCCAGTTTGCGGCGGCGGTCCTCCAGCAGCTTCAGCAGGGCCCCTTCGCCGGCCAATTCCATGTGGTCGACGACGACCTGGTATTTGGAGCGCCCGGGATAGGTGGTCAGCCGCCCGGTGGCGACGATCTCCATCCCGTCTTCGGGTTTAATGGATAGGCGCCCGGCGGTGCCGCGCCAGCACACGCCGTCGATCACCGCGTCCGCGTCCTTCAATGTGAAATAGAGGTGGCCCGAGGCGGCGCGCTTGAAACCCGAGATTTCGCCCCGGATTCGCACCCATTGAAAGGTCTCCTCGACCGTGTGTTTCACGGCCTGGGAAATCTCGGAAACGGTAAAGACCGGCAGGTTGTGGCTGGTCTCGGTTTCGCCGGGTTGACTCTGCGCGGTGCCGCTGGAATTGTCGCTCATGGGCGCAGTATGCAAGGCCCAGTGAACGGACACAATACGGCCGGAGGATGCCAAGCGCGTCTGCCGATCAAACCGCCGAAATCGGGAGGGATTGGGACAGGATGAAGGTACTCGTGGTCGGCTCGGGCGGGCGGGAACATTCCCTTTGCTGGGCCATCGCCAAATCCCCCAAATGCAGCGAACTGTTCTGCGCCCCGGGTAACGCGGGCACGGCCGCTCTTGCGCGCAACCTAGATATCGAGGCGGAGGACCTGAGCGGCATCATCGGATTCGTCAAGGACAACGCCATCGACTTCGTGGTGGTCGGGCCGGAAGCCCCGCTGGTGGCGGGCCTGGTTGATAAACTGGATGCGCTGGGGGTCAAATCCTTCGGGCCGACGGCGGCGGGGGCGGAATTGGAAGGCTCCAAGGCCTTCACCAAGGACCTTTGCGCCAAATACGGCATCCCGACCGCCGATTACGACCGCTTTGACGAACCGGACGCGGCCAAGGAATACATCCGCACCCATGGGGCCCCCATCGTGGTCAAGGCCGACGGCCTGGCCGCCGGCAAGGGGGTCATCATCTGCCGCAACGTCAACGAGGCCTATGCGGCGGTCGACCAGATCATGATCGAGGAAGCCTTCGGCAACGCGGGCACGGAAATCGTGGTCGAGGAATTCCTGGAAGGCGAGGAAGCCAGCTTCTTCGCCCTGGTCGACGGCGAAACGGCGCTGCCCATGGTCGGCGCCCAGGACCACAAACGCGCCCACGACGGCGACGAAGGCCCCAACACGGGCGGCATGGGCGCCTATTCCCCGGCGCCCGTCATCGATCAGGCCATGGTCGACCGGGTCATGGCGGAAATTATCGAGCCGACAATCAAGGGCATGGCGTCCGAGGGCCGGCCCTTCAAGGGCGTGCTCTACGCCGGGCTGATGATCGACGACGCCGGGCCCAAGCTGATTGAATACAACACCCGATTCGGCGATCCGGAATGTCAGGTCATGATGATGCGCCTCAAATCCGACGTGCTGGAGGTTCTTCTGGCCTGTGCCGAGGGCCGGTTAGCCAAGACCAAGCTGCAATGGCGGGATGACGTCGCCATGACCGTTGTCATGGCCGCCAAGGGGTATCCCGGAAAATATAAAAAAGACACTGAAATCAAGGGGCTGGATGCCGCCGGCGCGGTCGATGGCGTGGTTGTGTTCCATGCCGGAACGGCGGCGGGCGCGGGCGGAACGGTCACCGCCAACGGCGGTCGCGTGCTGGGGGTCACGGCCATCGGCAAGGACGTGACCGAAGCCCGGGCCCGGGCCTATGAGGCGGTCGACCTGATCGACTGGCCCGAAGGCTTCTGCCGCCGCGACATCGGCTGGCGGGCGATCAAGCGTTAGGTGCCGCCGCCCTTTTGCCGACCCAGGCCGGCCCCTATATAGAGCGCAGAAACAGACGGCCCCCGCGCCCCATCGGGCACGCGGCGGCAGACGGAGGAGATGACGACATGGACGACAAGACCCGCACGGAAGTGGAAGCCGCCGCCTTTCGCGGCCTGATCAAGCATTTGCAGAAACGCACGGACGTGCAGAACATCGACCTGATGAACTTGGCCGGGTTCTGCCGCAACTGCTTGGCAAAATGGTACGCCGCCGAGGCCCAGGCCAAGGGAGAAGACGTCGATTATGACGCCGCCCGCGAGGCGATCTACGGCATGACCTATGACGCGTGGAAGGACAAATTCCAGAAACCCGCCGACGACGCGCAGAAAAAGGCCTTCGAGGACACCAAGCCGCTGCACGCCGATATCAGCGGCCACAACTAGCCCATGAACGGCCCGGCGCCCGACTTCTGGCCCAATTCCGGCTATCACCTGCTGACGCGGAACGGGGCCGGCCATCTGGCCGTGACAGACGCCTTCCTGCGCGCTTATCTGCAACGCCCGGAAATCGCCCCCATCGCGGAATCCTGCGATGCTGAACGGGCGCTGCACGGCGCCCTGATGGCCAATCCCCGTGAAGCCGTCGGCGGCGGGCGCATCGACGCCATGGCCGATGAAGACGCGCGCGACAATTACCGGGTGCTGCTTGCCTTCCGCGACCGGCTGGTTGGGGCGGGCACGGTCGAGGCCTGTTACCTGGAAATCTTCCGCTCGGACGGGGTCACCATGCCGCCCTTGTTCATCGACCAGATGGCTCAGGTCGCGGCGCGGCGCGTCATCGACGGTACGGACGACCCGTTCCGCGCCCGCGCGGCGGAACTTCTGTTCCGCGAACAGACGGTCACCCTGAAGGACGGCGCGATTTTGCTGGGCGACGCGGAAACGGTCGAGATGCTGGCGACCACAGCCGGCATGGGTAGCCTGGGTAAGCTGGTGGTCGGCAGCGGCTCGGCGGCCCGCCAGGTCGACATGGACGTGTTGCAGACGGACACGGCGGCTATCTACTGGGACCGCAACGAACGCTACGACACCGTGCTCGACATTTCCTTCGCCCGGCCGGGGCTGGATGCACTGTGCCGCGTGCTCGAAGCCTGGGTCCGCCATTTCCTGGAGGCCGAGGTCTCGATCCAGCCCGTGCAGGAAATCAACGACGAAAAATGGGTCTGGCATCTGGGGTTGGATGCCGAGGCCTCGACGCTTCTCAACGACCTTTACGAAGGGGAAGATGTCGAGGATGCGCGCATGGAACGCCTGCTGTCGCTGTTCCGCCTCGACTTCAAGGACCCCAACCAGATGGCCATCGAGGTCCGCGGCAAGCCGATCTATCTCGCCCTCTGCATGACCCCGGGTCAGAAGGTTCGCCTGAAGCCGCAGAACCTCTTGGTCAATCTACCGCTCGCTGCGGAATCTTGAACCAACGACATTTCAGAGACTTACCGGCGTTCCTTGAAAAAACCCTTGAGTAAGGCGGCGGCCGCTGTTTCGTCCAGCCCGCCGACCACCTCGGGCGCGTGGTGGCAGGTCGGTTGGGTGAAGAACCGGGGGCCGTGTTCGACCCCGCCGCCTTTCGGGTCGTAGGCCCCGAAATAGAGCCTGCGGATGCGGGCGTGGCTGATGGCGGCGGCGCACATGGCACAGGGCTCCAGCGTCACGTAAAGATCGCAGTCCGGGAGGCGGGGCTCCCCCCGGGCTTGTGCCGCGCGGCGCAGCGCCAGGATTTCCGCATGGGCCGTCGGGTCATGGCCGGCCTCGGTCTCGTTGCCGGCGCGGGCCAATATCCGGCCGGTCGCCGCCTCGACCACCACGGCGCCCACGGGGACCTCGCCCCGCGATGCCGCGGCGCGGGCCTCATCCAGGGCCTGGGCCATGAAACTGTCGGATGCCGGTTTGTCCATGGCGCCAACCATACTCGCCGGCCTCCCGTCGTCAATGCTTGCCGCCGCCGCCGTCCGCCCCTAATGTCCCCGCCATGGCCCAAAAACCCAAGACCGACAAGTCCCCGGACGCCCCCGAACGCATCGCCAAGGTGATCGCCCGCGCGGGCCTGTGCTCGCGCCGCGAAGCCGAACGCTGGATCGAGGAAGGCCGCGTCATCGTCGATGGCAAGAAGCTCCTGACCCCCGCCCATACGGTGACCGAGGCCAGCATCATCCTGGTCGACGGCAAGCCCTTGCCGGGCAAGGCACCGCCCAAGCTGTGGCGTTATCACAAGCCGGTCGGGCTGGTCACCACCCATAAGGACCCGGAAGGCCGGCCGACCGTGTTCGACCGCCTGCCCCAGGATCTGCCCCGGGTGGTATCCGTGGGCCGTCTCGACCTCAATTCCGAAGGCCTGTTGCTGCTGACCAATGACGGCGGCCTGGCGCGGCGCCTGGAATTGCCGTCCAACGGCTGGAACCGGCGCTACCGGGTGCGCGTGCATGGCGTGGTGAAGCCCGAGGATTTGGCCAAACTGGCCCGCGGCGTCACCGTGTCCGGCGTGCGTTATGGCCCGATCAAGGCCGAGATCGACCAGATGGATGCCGGCGACAAGATGCGCAAGGGTTTCGCCAACCACTGGCTGACCATCAGCCTGTCGGAAGGCAAGAACCGCGAGGTCCGCAAGGTGATGGAACACCTGGGGCTTTCCGTGAACCGCCTGATCCGCACGGCCTACGGCCCGTTCCAGTTGGGTAATCTGGCGCGCGGCGACGTCTACGAGATCAAGGGCAAGACCTTGAAGGAACAGTTGGGCAAGGTCCTGTCCTGATGCGGGGTGCGGTCTGATGCGCATCGTTGCCGGCAGATTTCGCGGCAAGAAGCTGACGGCGCCCGAGGGCCGGGATCTGCGTCCGACCTCGGACCGGGCCCGGGAATCCGTGTTTAACATTCTGGCCCATGGCAAGGCCGCCGTGGATCTGGACGGCATCACCGTCGCCGACATGTTCTGCGGCACGGGGGCGTTGGGGCTCGAAGCCATGTCGCGCGGTGCCGCCTTCGGCGTGTTCGCGGACCGCAATCCACAGCACCTCAAGATCGCCAAGGACAATGCGGCGGCCATGGGCCTGTGGCGGGAATGCCTGATGCTGGGGCTCGACTGCACCCATCTGGCCGTGCCGCCGCGCGCCGCCAAGACGCCGGCCGGGCTGGTTTTTCTCGATCCGCCCTACGGCATGGGCATGGCTGACCCGGCCCTGCGCGGGCTTTTGAACAAAAACTGGCTGACCCCCGACGCCACCGTGGTGGTCGAGGTCGGGGCCGAGGAAAGCCTGGCCGGGACACGCGGGTTCGAGGTGCGGGACGAACGCACCTACGGTGCGGCCAAGGTCTACTTCTTGAAAAGGTTGGAATAGGCGGCGACCCTGAGGCGCAGGTCACGGCTGCGTTCAATTTCCGGCGCCGGCGCCAAATTCCAGATCCAGCGTTCATCCGGCTCCGGCAGTTTGATGTCGGCAAGGGTGGGTTCCGTCTCGTCCACCTCGCCGTCCTCGACGAATTCCCGCACGGTTTCCGTGATCAGGCAGACCCGCCCGGGCAGGGCCTGCAGGGCGCGCAGGTGCTGACGCTGGATTTCCGTTGCGAAGGCTTTGGCCTGTTTCTCCGGCACGTGTCGGGCCGGGATCAGCGGCAATTGGCTCAGCAGGTTCAGGGACACGACCAAATCCGCATCGGCCTCGGGGAGGTCCGGTAGCGGCGGCTCAGCCGGCATCTCGCCTTGGGCCAAGCCATCGACCAGGCCGGTCAGATCGGTTTCGACCAAATAGACGTTGGGGTATTGCGCCGCCCAGGCCTGCACGGCGGGGGGATGGAAGATGTCGATCAGCACGACCTCGGCGAAGTCGTCGGCGAGATCGCCCAAGGGCACGTCGAGAAGTCCGCCCGAGCCCAGGATCACCACCTTGTTCTGGCCGGGGCAATTGGCGGCGGACCACAGGACGAAGCGGCGCGAGCGGACCAGATGCTCCTTCCACGCGGGATGGAGCCTCCGATGTCGGGCGGCGATGGCGATCTGTTCCTTCAGATAGCCGAGCCGCTTCAACGGTTCCGGGGCCGGGGTCATCCGATGGGTGAGCCATTCACGCAGCATGGGCCAGATCGTCCGGTTGCGGATAACAGGGCGATCTTAGCGCCGGCCAAACAACTTTTCGATATCCGACAGCTTCAGTTCCACATAGGTCGGCCGACCATGGCTGCACTGCCCGGAATGGGGGGTCGCCTCCATCTCGCGCAGCAGGCGGTTCATTTCGTCGGCGTTCAGGCGCCGGCCGGCGCGGATTGATCCGTGACAGGCCATGGTCGCGCAGACGTCGCCGATGCGTTCGGCCAGCGCGATGGTTTCGCCGTATTCTGCCAGATCGTCGGCCAGATCGCGGATCACGCCCTGGATGTCCATGTCGCCCAGCAGGGCCGGGGTTTCGCGCACGACCACGGCGCCGGGGCCGAAGCCCTCGATCACCAGGCCCATCTCGGCCAGCTCATCCGCGCGGGCAAGCAGGCGGTCGACCGCCGGCTCCTCCATCTCGACAACCTCGGGGATCAGCAGCATCTGGCGGTTGACCCCACCGGACGCCATCGCCGTCTTGATCTTTTCCTGGGTCAGGCGCTCATGCGCCGCATGCTGATCGACGATGACCAGGCCGTCCGCCGTCTGGGCGATCACGTAGGTGGCATGCACCTGGGCCCGTGCCACGCCCAGGGGATATTCGGCTGGAAACTGTTCCGGCGCAGCGCCGCCGTCCGAGTCCATCGTCATCGGCACGCTGGGGGCGCGGTCGAGATCGGGCAGGGGTGCATAAAGGTCCGACAACCCTTGGGGCCGCGCGGCTGGGGCATAGGCCCTGCCATAACCTCCGCCGCCGCTCCGGCCCAGGGGCAGGGCGCCGCCAGGGTTTTGACTGGGCCGGAAGGCACCCAGGGCGGCTCCGGCCACGGTGGTGGACGCCCGGTGGCCGGCTTCGGCCAGGGCATGCTTCAAGGCGCTGACGATCAGGCCGCGCACCACCCCGGCGTCGCGGAACCGGACTTCGGTCTTGGCCGGATGGACGTTGACGTCGACCTCGGTCGGCGGCACCTCCAGAAACAGCGCCAGCAGGGGATGGCGGTCGGAGGCCAAAAATTCCCGATACGCCCCCCTGACCGCACCCAGCAGCAGGCGGTCGCGCACGGGCCGGCCGTTGACGAACAGGAACTGCATGGCGGCGTTGCCGCGGTTCAGGGTCGGCACCCCGGCATGGCCGGAAAGCCGGATGCCCTCGCGGACCGCGTCGATGGTCATGGCGTTGTCGGCGAAGGGGCGGCCCATGATGCCGGCCAGGCGTTCCAGGCGCGCCGCGGACGCATCGTCGCCCAGGCGCGGGGTGACGGCGTTCAGCTTGATCAGGTCGCGGGTGCCGTCGGACAGGGTGAAGGCGATTTCCGGATGGGCCATGGCTAGGCGGTTCAGGGTTTCGACCACATGGTTCTGTTCCGTGCGCGCGGCCTTGAGGAATTTGAGTCGGGCCGGCGTGGCATAAAATAGGTCGCGTACGTCGACCCGGGTGCCGTGGGGATGGGCGGCGGGCTGGGCCTTGGCGGGACCGCCGCCTTCGACCGTGACGGCCCAGGCTTGCTCGGCGCCCTCTGGGCGCGAGGTAATGGTCATGCGCGCGACGGCGGCCATGGAGGGCAGGGCCTCGCCCCTGAACCCCAGGGTGGACACGGCCATCAGGTCGTCGTCGGGCAGTTTCGACGTGGCGTGGCGTTCCAGCGCCAGTTGGATTTCATCGGGGGTCATGCCGCAGCCGTCGTCGGTCACGGTGATCGCCGTCTGCCCGCCGTCGCGAATCACGACTTCGATGCGTCTGGCGCCGGCGTCGATGGCGTTTTCGACCAGTTCCTTCACCGCCGAGGCCGGGCGTTCCACCACCTCGCCGGCGGCGATGCGGTTGACCACGGTCTCCGGCAGGCGGCGGATAACGGGGGGATTGATCATGAACCGTCCCCGCCGCTCCGGACCCGGCGAATGCGGGCGAGCAGGCTGCGGGTCGAGGCATCCAGCCCCGGGGCGTCCGCGCCCTGGGCAAGGGCCCTGGTCAGCGGCCCGGCAAGCTCCTTGCCCAGCTCGACCCCGAACTGGTCAAAGGAATTGACGTTCCAGATGACGCCCTGGACGAACACCTTGTGCTCGTACAGCGCCAGCAGCATGCCGAAGGTGCGCGGGTCCAGCCGATCAAGCAGGATCGTGGTCGATGGCCGGTTGCCGGAAAACTGCTTGTGCGGCGGCACGTCCGGCCCGGCCTTGCGGCCGAGCGCCAGGGCCGCCGGCTGAGCCAGGAAATTGGCCAGCAGCTTGTCGTGATGATCGCCCGCCGGATGGGCCGGCGCCACGGCGGCGATGAAGTCGGCGGAGATCAGGTCCATGCCCTGATGGAGCAGCTGATAGAACGCATGCTGGCCGTTGGTGCCCGCCTGGCCGAACACGACGGGGGCGGTGGGTTGGGCCACGGGCGCGCCGTTCCGATCGACGGCCTTGCCGTTGCTTTCCATTTCCAACTGCTGCAGGTAGTCGGGCAGGCCGTCCAGCAGTTGGTCGTAGGGCAGCACCGCATGGGCGGCGGCCCCTTCGAAATTGCGATTCCAGATGCCGGCCAGCGCCAGCAGCACGGGCAGGTTTTCCGCCAGTGGCGTTTCCAGGAAATGGCGGTCCATGTCCCGGGCCCCCGCCAAAAAATCGCGGAACAGGTTCATGCCTAGCGTCAGGGCCAGCGGCAGCCCGATCGCCGACCAAACCGAATAGCGCCCGCCGACCCAGTCCCAGAACCCGAACAGGGCGTCGTCGCCGATGCCGAAATCGCGCGCCGCGTCGTCGTTGGTGGTGACGGCACAGAAGTGCTTGGCAACGGCGCCGGGTCCCAACGCCTCGGTCAGCCAGCGTCGCGCCGTCATGGCGTTGGTCATGGTCTCGGCGGTCGTAAACGTCTTGGACGAGATGATAACCAGGGTGGTTTCCGGGTCGCAGGTTTCAAGCGTCTCCGTCAGGTCCGTGGCGTCTACGTTGGACACGAAACGGGGCGTCAGTCCGCGCCGCCGGTAAGGGGCAAGGGCCCGACAGGCAATGCGCGGACCTTGGTCCGAGCCGCCGATGCCGATGTTGATGACGTCGGTGAAAGGCTTTCCGGTCGCACCCGTGCGGGTGCCGCTTTCAACCCCGGCGACGAAGTCCGCCATGTGGTCGAGCACGGCCTGAACCTCGCCATGGACCGGCATGCCGCCGACGGCGAAACCGTCTTCTGCCCGGGCGCGCAGCGCCATGTGCAGGGCGGCGCGGTCTTCGGTTGCGTTGATCGCCTCTCCCGCGGCCATGGCATCCCGCCGGGCCGCCACACCGCGTTCATCGGCCAGGGCGATCAGCAGGGCAAGGGTATCCGGGGTGAGGCGGTTCTTGGACAGGTCCAGGCACAGGCCCCTCAGGGCGAAGGTCAGGGCCTTGGTGCGCTTGTCGTCGCCGAGAAGGTCACGCAGATGGCTGCCCGCTGCCACCCGGTGATGGTCGGCGAGCGCCTGCCAGGCCGGCGTTGAGGCGGGGGGCGGCATGAAGGTCTCTGATCCTCCGGGGGGACGTTGCGCGGGCGAGAGTACCATCGGTCTCCGGCATCGCCAACGGCAGGGCTTAAGGCGTCGGTTTGACGTCCTTGGGCTCGCCCACGACGACGACGGTAAGGTCGTCCGGATGCAAGAGTTTCCGGGCCACGCGGCGGATATCGTCGAGTGTCACGGCCTCAATATAGCTGTTGCGCTTGTCCAGATAATCGATGCCCAAATCTTCCGTCTGCATGCCGACCAGCATGGCCGCGATTCGCTCCGTCGCCGTGAAGCGCAGCGGGAACGATCCGGTCAGGTACTGCTTGGCGGCGGTCAATTCGGCCTCGGTCACGCCGTCCTTGGCCAGTTTGGCCCATTCGTCACGGACGACCTTCAGGGTTTCCGCGACCCGCGCGTTGGCCGTGCCGGCGCCGCCGACATAGATCGCGGAGCGGTCCATGGGATGCAGGTAGGTATAGACCGAATAGGCGAGGCCCCGCTTTTCCCGCACTTCGGTATAGAGACGGGAAGTGAATCCGCCGCCACCCAGGATGTGGTTCATCACATAGGCGGTGTAGAAATCCGGATCCTTGCGCATCAGGCCCCGGTCGGCGAACAGGATATTGCTTTGCTTCAGGGGCTTTTCGATGACGATGGTGCGGCCCGCGACCTTGGGCGCCACTTCCGCAATCTTCCAGGGGGCGGCCTTGGCGGGCAGGGCGCCGAAGGTCTTGTCGAGCAGCGGTGCCAGTTCCTTGGCCGTGATGTCGCCGACCACGCCGATCGCCAGGGTGTCCAAGGCCAGCCGTTCCTTGACGAAGGCGCGCATGTCGGCAACCTGGATGGCGGCGACGCTTTCCAGGGTGCCACCGGTCGGGCGGCCGTAGGGATGATCCGGATAGAGGGTCTTCATCAACGTCTTGCCGGCGATGGCGTCGGCGTCTTCCGATTCATGGCGCAGGTTGGCCAGAAGCTGGGCGCGCAGACGCGACACGGGTTCCGCGTCGAAACGCGGTTTCGTCATGGCCTGGCGCAGCAGGTCGAAGGCCAGGTCGCGGTATTCGGTCAATACCTGGACGCGCGCACCAAAGCTGTCGCGCGCGGCGCTGAAGCGCAGCGTGATGGATTTGTCCTCCAGCGTCTGCTGGAAGGCCTTGCTGTCCAAGTCGCCGGCCCCTTCGTCAAGCAGGGTCGAGACCATGTTGGCCAGGCCTTCCTTGCCTTCGGGGTCAAGGGCGCTGCCGCCGCGGAAGGCAAGATGCAGGGAGATGATGGGGTTGAGGTGATCCTCGACCAGCCAGGCCTCGATCCCGCCGGGGCTGACCACGCGCTCGATCTGGGTCGCCTTGGCCGGCACGGTGTAGAGGACGAAGACGACCGCCGCCAGGGCAAGGGCGGTGCGGGACAGAAGGCGGCTCATTCCGGCTTCTCCTTATCTTCCACGAGAAAGGCTGTGACCGAGCGTTTCTTGACGAAAACGTATTTGGCGGCGGCCTGGATTTCCTCGGCAGTGACCGCCGTGATGCGGTCGGGCCAGGCCTCCACGTCGGCGACCTTGCGCCCGACGGCAAGTGCTGCCCCCAGGGTCCGCGCCCCGGTGGTGAAGGAATCGCGGGCGAACACGGCGCTCGCGACCAGCCGTTTCTTGGCGCGGGCGACCTCGTCCTTGGTGACGCCGTCCTTTGCGATCCGGTCAAGCTCGGCATCGACGGCTTGTTCGATCTCGGGCAGGGTGACGCCGGGCCGGGGGCTGCCGTAGATGGTGAAACTGCTGGGGCCCAGGGAATCGGCGTCGTAATAGGAACCCGCCGAGACCGCCTTGCGGTCGTCGATGACCAGCTTGCGGTAAATCCGCGATGTGCCGCCGCCGCCCAGGATTTCGGTCAGGACCTGCAGGGCATAGGCGTGCTGCGTTTCGCCGTACAGATAGCTGGGGGCCAGGTAGGACCGGCGCCACGACGGCTGGCGGACCTGGGTATGCTGCATGGCGACGATGCGCGCGGCTTCCTGCGGCGGTTCGGCCGGGCGCGCGCGGATGATCGGGGCGGCGGCGGGAACGGCGCCGTAATATTTTTCCGCCAGCGGCTTCAGTTCCTTGGCGGTGATGTCGCCGGCGACCACCAGGATCGCGTTGTTGGGCGCGTACCAGCGTTTGTAGAAATCGATGATGTTCTGGCGGGTCATGGCGACGATCTCGTGGTCGTAGCCGATGATCGGCCGCCGGTAGGGATAATTGCGGTACAGCGCTTCGGATACGTGCTCGCCCAGGATCGCGGCCGGGTTGTTGTCCGTGCGTGACCGGCGCTCCTCGCGCACCACCTGGCGTTCCGGCTCGATGATCGCGTCGGTCAGGGTCAGGTTGGTCATGCGGTCGGCCTCCATCTCCATGACCATCTCCAGGTGTTCGCGGGCGATGGTCTGGTGATAGGCCGTGTAGTCGAAGGAGGTGAAGGCGTTTTCCTGGCCGCCGTAACGCGCGATCAGCTTGGAAAATTCGCCTGGCTTGCGCGTCTTGGTGCCCTTGAACATCAGGTGTTCGAGGAAATGCGCGATCCCCGAATAGCCGGAGCTTTCGTCGGCGGAGCCGACCTTGTACCAAACCATATGGGTGACCACGGGGGCGCGGTGGTTGGACACGACGACCACCTGCATGCCGTTCTTCAGGGTGAAGGTTTCCGGGCTGAACACCTTGGCCAAGGCCGGCGTGGCGCTCAGGGTCAGGGCGGCGGTCAGCAGGGCCAGGGCGGCGATCAGCGGACGGAAGTGCCGACCGGACCGGTGGCGAGAGGCGGGGGGCATGAACATGTCGGGATCAGGGCCTGTTGCGGGTTGCGGTCAGCGGGCGGGATGCGGAGTGGCGGGTCCCTGAAAGATGGGGATGAACGGCGCCTGGGGCAACGGCGGACGCCCCTGGGAATAGACTTTGGGAAGATTGTCGTCGAGATCGCGGCGATTTCAAGGCGGACAGGCGCTTTTTGCGGGCTTCCGGCTAGAATCCGAGAATGCCCTTCTTGCGGGTCTCGCGCTTGATCTCGGGCGTCTTGCCTTCGTTGACCGGCTTGCCCAGCGCCTGGGTTTCCAGCAGGCGGCGCTGTTCGGCCGCCGGATCGACCACGGTGCCCGAATATTTCGGGTCGTCGACCCAGAAGATCAGCTTGTCGATCAGGCGGCGGTCCTCTTCGGACAGCGCGAGCGTTTCCTGGTCGATGATCGTGCGGATGGCGGGGTCGGCATCGGCCGTGCCCATCTTGGCCATCAGCACGGTCAGGCCCGGCGTGGTTTCGGCAAGCGGCTGCGCCTGCACCGGGCGGCGAAGCATGGCGGCGCGGGCCTGGTCGCGCGGGCTGTAGGTTTCAAGCTGTTCGCGTCCCGGCTCGGGCGGGCGCAGCGCATAATCGGGCGGCAGCGACAAAGGCGGGCGCTTGTAGACGGCGAATTCGTCAGGGGCCTTCTTGCCGCCGGAAATCGCGCGCTTCACGGAATCGCAGGCACCCAGGCTGAATGCCATCATCAGCACCAGAAAAATGCCCGTCGTTCGTGCTGTTTGTCGTTTCATGCCCGCCGTTTCATGCTCAACAGGTTGTGCCCCAGGGTGATTTCCATGGGACGGGTTACCGTTCCGGCCCCCGCCAAGGCGTGCCAATCTACGATGATTTATCCCGGTGAAACAAGGAATCAAGGATCAGAAGCACCGCGCCGACCGTGATCGCGCTGTCGGCGACGTTGAAAGCGGGCCAATGGGCGCCCGCCACGTGCAGATCGACGAAATCGACGACGGCGCCATGGACCAGGCGGTCGATGACATTGCCCAAGGCACCCCCCAGGATCAGCCCGATTCCCCAGCCGACGATGCGTTCCGGCCCGCGGAACAGCCAGACCGCCAGAATGGCGGAAACACCGACCGCCACGGCGGCCAGAATCCAAGGCCCGTAATCGGATTGTGTGTTGAACAGGCCGAAACTGACGCCCCGATTCCACACCAGGACCAGATTGGCGAAGGGCGTGACTTCAATAACCCGGGGCGGGTTCATGATGTCGGTCAGCACCCACCACTTGGTGATCTGGTCGAGGACGATGACCAGGAAGGCAAGCCCCAGGCCCTGGCGGCGTAGCGTGATATGGGGCTCGGCCAAGGGTCCGCCGCCTGCCGTCTATTCAGCGGCCAGGGGCGAATGGCGCACGGCGTCGGCACAGCGCGTGCAGACCGTCGGATGGTCCGCGTCCGTGCCCACGTCGTCGAGCACTTTCCAGCAGCGGTCGCACTTCTTGCCCGTGGCCAGCACCGGCACGACGGCGACGCCGGGGGCTTCCGGCATGGTGAAGGCGCCTTCGGGCGCCGGGGCGGTGGTGATTTCGCCCGACGAAGTGATGAAGGTTTGCGCCAGATCGAGGCCGTCAAGGGCCGCCGCCTGTTCCGCCGTGACATGGACGGTGACATGGGCTTGTAGGGATGAGCCGATGCGCTTTTCCGCGCGCTCCAACTCCAGCGCGCCGGTCACGGCGCGGCGGACCTGGCGCACGGTGCGCCATTTGGCTTCCAGCGCTTCATCGTTCCAGTTGTCGGGGATCGTCGGGAACTGGCGGCGGTGGACGCTGTTGGTGGCGTCGGGCTGATCGAGGCGCGCCTGCCAGGCTTCCTCGGCCGTGAAGCACAGGAACGGCGCCAGCCAGGCGGTCAGGCAGTTGAACAGTTCGTCCAGCACCGTGCGGGCGGCGCGGCGTTCGATGGAATCGGCGCGGTCGCAGTACAGGGTGTCCTTGCGGATGTCGAAATAGAAGGCCGACAGGTCGACGGCGCAGAAATTGTGCAGTTCCGTGAACACGCCGTGGAATTCGAAACTGTCGCAGGCGCCGCGCAGCATTTTGTCGAGCCGCCACAGGCGGGTCAGCACCCAGCGTTCCAGTTCCGGCATCTCGGCCGGGTCGAGGCGCTCAGCGGCGTTGAAGCCGTCCAGATTGCCCAGGAGATAGCGCGGCGTGTGGCGCAGCCGGCGGTAGATGTCGGCATGGAATTTGACGATTTCCGGCCCGATGCGCAGGTCCTCGGAATAGTTCGAGCCCACCACCCACAGGCGCAGAATGTCGGCGCCGTGCTGGTTGCACACATCCTGCGGGGCCGTGATGTTGCCCAGCGACTTGGACATTTTCTGGCCGTCCTCGGCCATGACGAAGCCGTGGGTCAGCACCGCGTCATAGGGGGCGCGTCCCCGGGTGCCGCAGGATTCCAACAGGCTTGAATGGAACCAGCCGCGGTGCTGATCCGTGCCTTCCAGATACAAAGCGGCGGGCCAGGTGAGGTCGTCGCGGTGTTCCAGGACGAAGGAATGGGTCGATCCGGAATCGAACCATACGTCGAGGATGTCCATCACCCGGTCGTAGTCGTCGGCGCTGTAATCGTTGCCGAGGAAGCGCGCGGGCTCGGACGCGAACCAGGCGTCGGCGCCTTCGGCCTCGACCGCGTCGACGATGCGGGCATTGACCGCCGGATCGTTGAGAAGTTCGCCCGTTTCCTTGTGCACGAACACGGTGATCGGCACGCCCCAGGCGCGCTGGCGGGAAATCACCCAGTCCGGGCGGTTCTGGATCATGGCGTGCAGGCGGGCCTGTCCGCCGCCGGGCACGAACTGGGTCTGCTCGATGGCGCCCAGGGCGACGTCGCGCAGGCTGGCCTGGCCGGCGCCGTTCGGCACGGCGAAATCCCGGTCCATGGCGATGAACCACTGCGGCGTGTTGCGGAAGATGACGGGCTTCTTGGACCGCCAGGAATGGGGGTACTGGTGCTTCAGGCGTCCGCGCGCGATCAGCTTGCCGCCGGCGACCAGGGCCTTGATGACGCGGTCGTTGGCGTCGCCCTTCTTGCCGTGCTCGGTGATCACCTGGCCGCCTTCGAAGCCGGGGGCCTCGGCGGTGAAGCGGCCGTCGGCGTCGACCGTATAGGGGATGTGGCTGTCGATGCCGCGCTCGGCGAGAAACTTTCCGGACCCGGTCCAGGCCTCGAAATCCTCGCGCCCGTGGCCGGGGGCGGTATGGACGAAGCCCGTGCCCGTTTCCTCCGTGACGTGGTCGCCGTCCAGCAGCGGCACATCGAACTCATAGCCCATGCCGCGCAGGGGATGGGCGCAGGTCAGTCCAGCCAGGACGTCCGGGGCTACATCAGAAAGGCGGAGATGTTCTGTAACCTTCGCAGAGGCCATGACGCTTTCCGCCAGCGCATCAGCGAGCACCAGCCTGTCGCCGGCCTTGGCCCAGTTGCCGTCGGGTGCTTCGGTGACTTCATAAAGACCATAGGAGATGCGCTTGGAGAAACAGATCGCCCGGTTGCCGGGGATGGTCCAAGGGGTCGTCGTCCAGATCACGACCGACGCCCCAACTAGAGAGTTGGCGCCCATGACCACCGGGAACTTGACCCAGATCGTGTCCGATTCATGGTCGTGGTATTCGACCTCGGCCTCGGCCAGGGCGGTCTTTTCGACCACCGACCACATCACCGGCTTGGAGCCCCGGTAGAGCAATCCGTTGTCGAGGAACTTCAGAAGTTCGCGCACGATCTGCGCTTCCGCCGGGAAGCTCATGGTGGTGTAGGGATTGGCCCAGTCGCCGATGACTCCTAAGCGCTTGAACTCGTCGCGCTGCACGCCGATCCAATGCTGGGCGAAATCGCGGCATTCCTGGCGGAATTCGACGACCGGCACCTGGTCCTTGTCCTTTCCCTGGGCGCGGTACTGTTCCTCGATCTTCCATTCGATGGGCAGGCCGTGGCAGTCCCAGCCGGGCACGTAATTGGCGTCCTTGCCCATCATCTGCTGGGCGCGCACGATCACGTCCTTGAGGATCTTGTTCAGGGCATGGCCGATGTGCAGGTTGCCGTTGGCGTAGGGCGGACCGTCGTGCAGCACGAAGGGCGGGCGGCCCTGGGCGTCCGCGCGCAGAAGCTGGTAGAGGCCGACCTCTTCCCACTTTTGGATGATGTCCGGTTCCTTGGCGGCCAGACCGGCCTTCATGGGAAAGTCGGTCTGAGGCAGAAACACCGTGGCTTTGTAATCGACGGTCATGGCTCTGTTTTCGATAAAATTTGGCGTGCTTGGTCGCTGTCCGCGGCGATTTGTGCCTTTAATTGGTCGATGCCGTCAAACTTCTTTTCCGGGCGCAGGAATTCGACCAGCTGCACGCCGAGCCGCTGACCATAAAGATCGCCCGTGAAATCGAACAGGAAGACCTCCAGAAGATCGGCCTCGCCGGCGAAGGTCGGGCGCTTTCCGATATTGGCGACACCGGCGTATTCCTTGCCCTCGCCGATGCGCACGCGCACGGCGTAAACCCCTCGGGCGGGCCGCAAATAAGTTCCCAGCGCCAGGTTCGCCGTGGGAAAGCCGATGGTGCGTCCGCGCTGGTCTCCCTGGATGACCCGGCCCTCAATTTCGAACGGCCGGCCCAGGATACGGGCGGCGGCCTGGGGGTTGCCTGATTCCAGCGCCTCGCGCACGCCGGTCGAGGAATAGGCCGCGTCGCCGTCATCGTCCGCGAAGGTCTGGGCGCGCACGGCCGTGAAGTCGAAGCCAAGGCGTTTGCCGAAGCCCAGCAGCATCTCGGCGCTACCGCCCCGGCCCTTGCCGAACACGAAATCATAGCCGCAGACGACATGCCGGGCGCCGATGCCACCGACCAGCACGGTTTCGATGAAATCTTCGGCCGTGAGCGACGAAAACGCCTTGTTGAATTGCTGCACGAAGATGGTGTCGACGCCGAGCCCGAAAATCAGCCGCGCCTTGGCGTGGAAGGGGGTCAGGCGGAAGGGGGGCGTGCCGGGGGCGAAAAAGGCGCGGGGATGCGGCTCGAAGGTCAGCACCCCCCAGGGCCGGGCCGTGGCATGGGCGATGGCCCCGGCCTCGCCGATCACGGCGCGATGGCCCAGGTGCACGCCGTCGAAATTTCCGATGGCGACCACGGCGCCCCGGGCGTCGCCGGGGATGTTCTGGTAATGGCGAAAAATCCGCATGACGCCGGTGAAGGTGCCCCCAGGCGTCGGCCCGGTCAACCCCGCCCGGTTCCGCCGGTTACTTGTTGCGCGACGGCACCATGATGGTGGCTTCGCCGTCCAGCACGACCTTGTCGCCGACCAGGCACTGGGTCTGGATCTTGACGAACTTCTTGTCGGCGATCTTTTCCAGGATCGTCGCCCGTGCGACGACCGTGTCGCCGGCCTTGACCGGGCCCTTGAACTTCAAGGTCTGGCCGACGTAGATGCAACCCGGCCCCGGCATTTTGGTGCCGATCACGGTGGAAATGTAGCTGGCGGTGAGAAGCCCGTGAGCGATGCAGCCCTCGAACATGGTCTCCGAGGCGAATTCGTGGTTCAGGTGCACCGGGTTGGTGTCGCCGGACACGCCCGCGAAGATCAGGATGTCGGATTCGGAAATGGTTCGGGAATATTCGTCGCTCTGCCCGACCTCCAGGTCTTCGAAGTAGAAACCGTGGAGTCTGTCGAGGGCGGTGACGGTGTGGGTATCCATGATTTTAAGCGCTCCAATACACCTTTGGATTGGGATTTTTTGGCGCTTTGCGAGATTCCGCAGCGCAGCGTCCGTATATTGCGCCGCAATATACGCCCCCGCAAGGGAATGTTTTGCGGGGTGGGGATGCCCGTGTAGCATGCACGGGAAAGGGACGGTGCTGTGCGGTTCATTGAAATTCCCCGGGTTTCCGTGATTTTGGTGGTGATTTTTCTGGCGGCGGGGTTCGCTTCCGCCGCACCCTTGCGCGCCGACGATCAACCGTCCCTGGGCCTGCCCCTGACCTGCGATCCGGGGCGGACCTGCTGGCTGGTCAATCACGTCGACCACGACCCCGGCCCTGGCGTGCGTGATTATGCCTGCGGCGCCCATGGCTACAACGGCCATACGGGCGTCGACATCGCCATCCGCGACTATTCAAAAATGGAAGACGGCGTGCCCGTGGTCGCGGCGGCGACCGGTACGGTGCGACGCCTGCGCGACGGCATGCTGGACGGTGACGTGTCCCTGGTCGGGCATGACGCGGTGATGTCACAGGGCTGCGGTAATTCCGTCGTCATTGGCCACGATGGGGGCTGGGAAACCTTCTATTGCCATCTGCGGCGGGGCTCGCTCACCGTGCGGCCGGGCCAGCGGGTGGAAAAGGGCGACAGGCTGGGTTCCGTCGGATCGTCCGGCCTGGCCGAATTTCCCCATATCCACCTGGGCGTGCGCCTGAACGGCAAGATCGTGGACCCCTTTGTCGGGCTCAAGCGCGCGTCGAACTGCGGCGCCGGGCCGTCGCCGTTGTGGGATTCGCGAACCCTGGGCCAGCTCAAGGGCACGCCGACGGCGCTTTACGATGCCGGCTTCGCGCCGGTCGAAATCAATCCCATCGCGCTGCGCCGGGGGTTCTACCGCGACACCAAATTGTCCGCCAAGGCGCCGTTGCTGGCATTCTGGGTCGATGCCTTCTGGGTCGAACAGGGCGACCGCCTGACCCTGACCTTCACCGGCCCCAAGGACCGCAAGATCGCGGCCAAGACCTTTACCTTGGATAAAAATCAGGCGCGGCACATGCGCTTCGTCGGCAAGCGCAAGACCGTTGACTGGCATGCGGGCAGTTATCTCGGCGTTGCCGTTCTGGAACGCACGACCAAGGACGGCGGCAAGGAAACCTTCCGCATCGAACGCCGGTTGGATATCGAATAATCCCGGCGGGCCGGGTCAGGTCAGGGACGGCCGGCGTGATACCAGCTTGGGCGTGGCCCGCAAGGCCCGGCGCAGGCCCTTGGCGGCGTCCTGGGTGCGGGTGTGCACCTCGCGCTGAACGCGGGCGGACGTGGTTTCTGCGGCCTTGGCGGAAACGAAATCCTCTTCCGGGAACAGGGCCGCGGCCTGGACCTTGTCTTCTTCCCGTTCTTCCTCGCGCTTGGCGATCAGGTTCAGGGTGCGGGTCACCAGGGGGTGGCGATCCGGGCGCTTGCGCGACTTGCGCATGTGTTCCTTGGCGATCGCCTTCACCATGTTGACGATGGTCTGGTAATGGTGATTGGTTTCGCACCAGCGGGCATAGGCGGCCACGGTCCACGGGTTGGCCGGCAGGGGCCGCAGCCCCCGGTTCTGGCACCAGTCGACAAAAACAGTCCAGGCCGTGTGGTGATTCAATCGGGGCATCGGTCCAGGTTCGCCGCCTAAATTTGCACTATTCCCGCTGGGGAATTATACCGTTTCCGCCCAGGCGCGGCTTGACCCGGGCGGAAATTCCACTATTCAAGCCCATAATTGGGAAACATCCGATTAAATTATGGAGAAAATTAGACCATGGGTGAATACCGAATTGCCGCCATCGGCGGGGATGGGATCGGACCGGAGGTCGTCGAGGCCGGTGTCGAGGTCCTGAACGCGGTCGCTGAGAGGGACGGCGGGTTCTCGCTCAAGGTCGAAACCTTCCCTTGGGGCGGTGATTATTACCGCAAGCACGGCGTGATGATGCCCGAAGACGGGGTCGAGACGTTGAAGCCCTTCGATGCCATCTATTTCGGCTCCGCCGGCGACCCCAATATCCCTGATCACATCACCCTTTGGGGCCTGCGGCTCAAGATTTGCCAGACCCTGGATCAATACGCCAACGTGCGCCCGTCCAAGCTGTTGCCCGGCATCGACGGCCCCCTGAAGAACGTCAAGCCCGGCGACCTGGACTGGGTCATCGTGCGCGAGAACTCCGAAGGCGAATACGCCGGCGTCGGCGGCCGGGTGCATACGGGGCTGCCCGAGGAAGTCGGCATGGACGTCGCCGTGTTCACCCGCGCGGGTGTGGAGCGCATTCAGCGTTTCGCCCTGGACCTGGCCCGCTCGCGCCCCCGCAAGAAGCTGACCCTGGTCACCAAATCCAACGCCCAGCGCCACGGCATGGTGTTCTGGGACGATGTGTTCGAGGTCGTGCGCAAGGATTACCCCGACGTCGAAACCGACAAGATGCTGGTCGACGCCATGACCACGCGCATGGTGCTGAAGCCCCAGACGCTGGACACCATCGTCGCCACCAACCTGCATGCCGACGTGTTGTCGGATCTGGCGGCGGCGCTTACGGGATCGCTCGGCATCGCGCCGACGGCGAACCTGCGGCCGGAACGGGACTTCCCGTCGATGTTCGAGCCGATCCACGGCTCTGCCTTCGACATCATCGGCAAGGGGGTGGCCAACCCCATCGGCTGTTTCTGGTCCGGTGTCATGTTGTTGGACCACCTGGGCGAGGCGGCTGCCGCCAAGCGCCTGATGGCGGCGGTCGAGCGGGTCACCGGATCGCGCGAGGCCGTGTCGCCCGACCTGGGTGGTTCCGCCACCACCCGCCAGGTCACGGATGCGGTGCTGGCCGCGGTCAGGGGCGCCAATGACTGAGCAACTGACCGTCGAATTCCGCCGCTCGGGCGTGACCGGGACCTGGGACGGCTCCCACGACAGCATCCTCGATCTGGCCGAAAGCCTGGACCTGGTGCTGGCCTACAGCTGCCGGTCGGGCATCTGCACGACCTGCCAGTGCCGCAAGATCGAGGGCGACATCGAATACAGCGACGACGGTGTCTATCAGCCGGACGCCCCGGACGAGATTTTGATCTGCTGTTCCGTGCCGAAGACGGCGCTGGTGCTGGATATTTGAAAAGTCGGGTATGATCGTGCATTCATGCGCGCCACGCCCGGCACAATCGCAATAAAGACAGGGAAGGCCCCAACGCCATGAAATTATCGGAAATCGCCCGCCTGCAGCAGTATCTGCGTGCCGCGTTCGACAACAACCGTTTCACGGTCAAGCCGCCGAAGAAAGAAGGCCATCCGGTCGAGGTCTATCTGGGTGAACAGTTCGTTGGCGTTCTGCACCGCGACGAGGACGAGGGCGAAGTCTCCTACTCCCTGCAAATCGCCATCCTGGAAGAAGACCTGCCGCTGGATTGACCGGTGCCCGAAGGCCCAATTCAGGGACTTGATTTCGCGCATTGGCGGCGGGCCCGCTTCGGCGTAACGTCGGGGCAAGGATCAAACCTTTTCGGGAGTCCATCCAATGCCTAGTGACGAACGGGATATCGGCCGCGCGCGCATGCAGATGCACGACATTCTGCGTGACATCAACCGCGAGACCATTCACGACCTTGTGCCCAACGTGTCCGTGGCCGAGTTGACGCCTTATTTCCAACTCGTGGCCAAGGCGCGGGGCATGTATATCAAGCGGCTGATCGAACTGGCCCATGGCGCGAAGGGCCTGCCGTCGGACGAACAGGTGCGCGAACTGAACCTCTTGCGCCGCTCCTACGACGAGCTGATCCATGGCGCGCAGATGATCGAAACCGCGATCGAGCGCGGTTACATCGACGTCGACAAGAAGAAATAGTCGCCGGCTTGGTGCCGCTTTTCCATGCGTCACCCCCGGGCTTGACCCGGGGGTCCATGTCCCCGGAAAGACTGGATTGCCGGGTCACGCCCGGCAATGACGGTTTAGGGATGATCGAGCGGCTTGGGCCGCCTCAAGCTGACACCGGCAATGCCGTGCGGTAGACCACCTGTTTCAGGGAAAAACTGGATTTGATGGCGGCGACGCCGGTGACCCGCGTCAGCCTGTCCATCAGGAACCGCTCGTAGGCGGACAGGTCCGCCGTGACTACGCGCAGCAGGTAATCCGCGTCGCCGGTCATCAGATAGCATTCCATGACCTCGGGCCAGGATCGGATGGCCGCCTCGAATTCCTCCAGCGCCTTTTCCACCTGCCGTTCCAACGTCACGCTGATGAAGATCGACACCGGCAGGCCCACGGCCTGCTGATCGACCAGGGTGACGTAGTCGCGGATTACGCCCGCGTCCTCCAATCGTTTGACCCGACGCAGGCAGGGCGAAGCCGACAGGCCCACGGCCTCGGCCAGATCGACGTTGCGCATGCGGGCGTTGGTCTGGATCGCGGTGAGGATGCGGCGGTCGATGGCATCAAGGTCAATATCGGGCATTTTTCACCAATCCGAGGGCATAAAAGTCATAATTATTGCGTAAATATCCCATTATGCGCCGTAGATCGCAAGGAAATAGCCGGATTATTGGCGTAGGATTGCGTCAGATCCTGCGAATTCGCATCCTTCCCGCCCGGAGACCCCCATGGCCCCTCTCGACACCCCGAACCACCTGATGATCGAACCCAACCCGGGGGCCGGCCCCGACGCGGACACCCTGGCCTGTCTGAGCGATCTGCAGAAACGCATCCTGTGGCTGTCGACCTGGACCATCCATAATGCCAACCACATCCGCGCCAAGGGCGAGGTCAAGGTCGGCGGGCACCAGGCGTCCTGCGCGTCGTCGGCGGCGCTGATGACGGCGCTGTATTTCCATGCCTTGCGCCCGCAGGACCGGGTCGCCGTGAAACCCCATGCCAGCCCGGTGTTCCATGCCATCCAGTACCTGATGGGCAACCAGACGCGGGAGAAGCTCGAGAACTTCCGCGGCCTGGGCGGGGCGCAGAGCTATCCGTCGCGCACCAAGGACACGGACGACGTGGATTTCTCCACCGGCTCCGTCGGCATGGGCCCGGCCATGACCATGTTCGCGTCGCTGACCCAGGATTACACCCGCCGCCATTTCGAATCCGTCCGCGCGCGCGAACCGGGGCGCATGATCGCGCTGGTCGGTGATGCCGAAATGGATGAAGGCAACATGTATGAGGCGATCCTCGAGGGCTGGAAGCATAACCTGCGCAATTGCTGGTGGATCATCGACTACAACCGCCAGAGCCTGGACGGCGTCGTCAACGACAAGCTGTTCCGCCTGATCGACCGTCTGTTCCGCGCCGCCGGTTGGCGCGTGGTCATCATGAAGTACGGCAAGCTGATGCTGGACGCCTTCCAGAAACCGGGCGGCAAGGCGCTGAAGAAATGGATCAACGATTGCCCCAACGACATGTACGCGGCCCTCACGTTCCAGGGCGGGGCGGCGTGGCGCGATCATCTGACCGCCGATATCGGCAACGCGCCTGGCATTCCGGAATTGCTGGCGTCTCATACGGATGACGAACTGCAGGACCTGATGTCCAACCTGGGCGGCCACTGCCTGGAAACCATCTGCGAAGCCTTTAAATCCGCCGATGACGACATCCCGACCTGTTTCCTGGCCTATACCATCAAAGGCTGGGGCCTGCCCTTGGCGGGCCATAAGGATAACCACGCGGGCATCCTCACGCCGGACCAGTTGCAGGGCTTCCGCAAGAATCTGGGCATCCAGGAAGGCCAGGAGTGGGAGCCCTTCGCCGGTATGGAAGACCGGGCGGACCTGCTCGCCGATTTCATCGCCAAGACCCCCTTCATGGGGCCGGGTGCCAAAGATCGCCGCATGTCGGCCAAGCCCGTCGCCGTGCCGGCCAAGCTGGCGGAAACGGGCAAGGGCAAAGGTTCGACCCAGGAAGCCTTCGGCAAGATTCTGTTCGAGCTGGCGGCGACGGACCAGGACCTGGCCGACCGCATCGTCACCACCTCGCCCGACGTCACCGTGTCGACCAACCTGGGTCCCTGGGTCAACCGCCGCGGCATCTTCGCCATGGAGGAACGGGAGGACACCTTCCGCAAGGTCAACGTGCCGTCGGTGCAGAAATGGGGCGCCAACGACGAAGGCCAGCATCTGGAATTGGGCATTGCCGAAAACAACCTGTTCCTGGCGCTCGCCGCCTTGGGCCTCAGCCACGAACTGCACGGCGAACGCCTGCTGCCCATCGGCACGCTGTATGACCCGTTCATTCAGCGGGGCCTGGATGCGCTCAACTACGCCTGTTACCAGGACGCGCGGTTCATGGTGGTGGCGACGCCGGCCGGCGTGACCCTGGCGCCCGAAGGCGGCGCCCATCAGTCCGTCGCCACGCCGATGATCGGCATGGGGCAGCCGGGCCTGGCCTATTTCGAGCCGACCTACGCGGACGAACTCGAAGCCGTCATGCGCTGGGGTTTCAGCCATATGCAGGCCGAAGACGGCGGCTCGATCTATCTGCGCCTGTCGACCCGGCCGCTGGAACAGCCCGACCGCAAGATGGACACGGCCCTGGCCGATCAGGTGATCGCGGGCGCCTATTGGTTGAAGCAACCGTCGTCAAAAGACGCGGGCGCCATCGTTTATACGGGCGTGCTGGCGCCGGAAGCCATGGCGGCGGCGGAAACGCTGGCCGGGAAGAACGGCCCGGGCGTGCTCGCCGTGACCTCGCCGGACCGGCTGTATTCCGATTGGCGCAAGAACGGCGCCGACAGCCATGCGGCCAAGTTGCTGGGGGCGATCAAGCCGGGCGGCAAGCTGGTCACCGTCATCGACGGCCATCCGGCGACGCTCAGCTGGCTCGGCGGCGTGCTGGGCCATCGGGTGGCCGCATTGGGGGTCGAGGACTTCGGCCAATGCGGCACGGTCCAGGATCTGCATCGGAAGTACGGCTTGGATGCCGCGGCCATCACCGCGGCCTTCGCGGACTAGGGCCTAGCTGCAGCGCAGGCGGAGGCCCGAGCCGTATCCACGGTCTTCCCAGCGCGGCTTGATGTACAGCGTCACGCCCGCGGGATATTTGGCGGCCTTAAGGAATTTCACGGTCGCGGTCTGATTGACGGCAAAGCGCATCTCGCGTTTCGCCAGAAGCGTTTCGCCGTCATGGGTCACGATCATCAGGGCGGCGGTCTTCGGCCACATGTCGCCGCGGTTCTTCATGCGAAACACGGCAGCCCCCCCTTCGCAGCGGGCGTCGATCAGCATGTCCAGGCGCGGCACGCGGACCTGGGCCAGTTCGTCGGCGGCCCGTGCCGATGTTTGCGCGCCGATGAAGGCGGCGGACATCAGGACAAGGGCGGCGAGGGTGATGCGGCGGAAGGTGGTCATGATGGGGTCTCTTCTGTTGGCTCACGTTCTGTGACCAGAGGCCGAAAGGGCGGCTCTGGAGTGACGCCATTCTTGCAGCGGCACCTTGACCCGTGATGGCGGCAACCTGACTCGCACCTGACACGGCCTGACGGGATTGAACTGGCGGGGGCGGCCGAAAATTCATAATCTGCGCGCCATGACCACACATATCCTCTTGGTTGAAGACGATGCGCTGATCAGCGGGCTCTTGGAATTCCATCTGAAGTCCGAGGGCTATGGCGTTGATATCGCGGCGACCGTCGAAGACGCCCTGACCGCCATCGAGGCCCGCCCCCCGGACCTGATCCTCACCGACCTGGGTCTGCCCGACGAGGACGGCCTGACCCTGATCCGCAAGGTGCGGGGCCGGTCCAACGTGCCGATCATCGTGCTGAGTGCCCGCACCACCACGGAACAGCGCCTGGCGGCGCTGGAACTCGGCGCCGACGACTATCTGACCAAGGGCGTCGACCCGGGCGAACTGTTGCTGCGCATCCGGAACATGATCGCGCGGGCGCAATCGGGGACGGCCGGCGCCGCCGGGCGCAGCCCGTTGGGCGCGCCGGGCCCGGATGTGGTGCGGTTTTCCGGCTGGACCCTGAACCTTGCCGGCTATACGGCGCAAAATCCCAAGGGCGAGGATGTCGACTTCACGCGCTCCGAATTCCTGGTCCTGGCGGCCCTGGCGCGGCATCCCGGGCGGGTCGTCAGCCGCGATGCCCTGTTGGACGCCATCAGCGGCTTCGACGACGCGCCCCTCGACCGCACCATCGACACCTATATCTCGCGGCTGCGCCGCAAGATCGAACCGGATGCGAAAAACCCCACGGTGATCCTCACCATGAAGGGCGTCGGCTACCGGGTGGTGGAATAGGGGGCGCGGCCTTTCGCCTGGCGGCGGGGAGAAATCCGCATCCATTGCAAGGCGACCGCGTCATCGCGGTTTACCTTGCGGCAAAAGGGATGATAGAACAGCGCCCTTCCAAGGTGCGCGGGCGTGGCGGAACTGGTAGACGCGCCAGACTCAAAATCTGGTTTCCGCAAGGAAGTGGGAGTTCGATTCTCCCCGCCCGCACCACCCTTCGCTCTTCGAGCTTCGGGTGGCGAGCCACCCGGAGGTCGTTAGACGAAGGCGTGTCCTCCGAAGCCTTGGCGGAGGAGGACGGGTTCAGGCCTCGGCCACCAACGTCAGCCGCCACATCTCCCGCTCGTACTTGCTGTAATCGAAGCCGGTCCCCGCGTGGATCGTCGAGCGGTTGTCCCAGACCACGACATCGCCCGGCTGCCACTGCCATTTCACGGTGAAGTCGGGGCCGGTGACGGTCGGCAGCATGTTGCGCCAGATCATCACGCTGTCGTCTTCCACGCCTTCCAGGTCCCATTTGTCCAGGTCTGCCGGGTCGACTTCCTGCCCCTTGGGCACGATGGCGCAGGTCGAGCTGTTGAGGCCGTACAGCGACGGCCGGCCCGTGACCGGATGGTTGAGGACGATGGGCACGCGGTTGGGCGGGTTTTCCTTGCGCTGCTCGGGCGTCAGCACCGGATAGTGGGGTGAGTAGCTGTTGATCTTCTTGTCGTGATGGGCGAGGGAGCAGACCGCTTCCAGGCCGTCGAGTTTCTGCCGTTCCGCCGGGGGCAGGGCGGCATAGGCGCCCTGCATGTCGGCGAACAGGGTCTCCGCACCCTCGGGCGGGGCCTTGCGGCAATGAAAGACCGAGCCGACCGGCGGCCGCGCGCGGAAGGTGGAATCCGTGTGCCATACCGGCCTGCGGGTTTCCGGGTTGTAGCGGATGTCCGCGTCGCTGGTCAGCTGCGGCACCTGCAGCAATTGCGCGACGATCTTGCCGTCCTCGTTTTTCACGTTGCCGATGCGCAGGATGGGAAAGCCTTTGACCGACTTGTCCTCGCGCGCCGTCTGGATTTTGTCCTCGATGACGCCGAACACCTCGGACCAGCGCACAAGCTGTTCGGGCAGCAGGTCAGCGAGTTTTTCGCCGCGGACGCCGAGCAATCCGCCGTGGTCCAACCAAAGGCCGCGCGCCCAGGCCTGGAAATCCGGGTCGGCAAGGTCGCCCGGTGTGACCTGATCGATCAAAATGCCGAAATCGCCTTTCAGCGGCTGGGTAGGATGGTTCATCGCTGTCTGCCTTTTGTTAGATGTTTCTGATCGAAGGATACGACGCCCGATGCCAAAAACAAGGCTCGAAAGCGTGTAGGCTTTAATTGTCTCGACGTCGGCCGCCTGATAGAAGCGCCCGACGCTTTCGCCGACGGGAACGGGGCTTGTTACCCATGCTGCGCCGCCTTTACGATCGAATGTTGGCCCTTGCGGGCCATCGCCACGCGGACCGTTGGCTGGCGTTCGTCAGCTTCATCGAAAGCTCGGTCTTTCCCATTCCGCCCGATGTGATGCTGATCCCCATGGTTCTGGCCGACCGTGCCCGGGCTTGGCGCATCGCCCTGATCTGCACCGTTGCCTCGGTCTTGGGCGGCATACTGGGCTATGCCATCGGCGCCTTCCTGTTCGATCAGGTCGGCCGGCCCATGCTGGAATTCTACGGCTACACCGCCAAGTTCGATCAGTTCCGCGCGACCTATGCCGATTGGGGGGCCTGGGCCGTTTTCATCGCCGGTGTCACGCCCTTTCCCTATAAGGTCATCACCATTCTGTCCGGCCTGGCGTCGCTGGATATCTGGGTGTTCTGCGTCGCCTCCGTGCTGGCCAGGGGGCTCCGGTTCTATCTGGTCACGGGGCTGCTGTGGTATTTCGGGGAACCCATCCGCGCCTTCATCGAGAAGTATCTGGGGCTTCTGTTCACGATCTTTTGCCTTCTCCTGATCGGTGGATTCGTGGTTATCAGGTTCGTGCTGTAGGAGACCGCGATGGTGGACATGCTCGGCGATCCCAAATTGCAACGCTGGTATCCGGCGGCCCTGTTCGCCATATCGGCCGGCGCCCTGGGTCTTGCCCTGCATGCCCAGTTCCTGCTGGGGCTGGAGCCCTGCAATCTGTGCCTCTATCAGCGCATTCCCTATGCCGTGATCGGCCTGTTCGCCGGGGCTTGTATGACGCGCCCCAATCCGAAGGCAGGGCGCGCCGTGGTCGGGCTGGCGGCCCTCGGCTTCGCCATCGGGGCCGCGATCGCGGTCTATCACGTGGGGGTGGAGCAGCATTGGTGGGCCTCCGCCGTTTGCGGCGGCACCGTGACCACCTTGGAATCAACGACGGATCTGATGGCCGGATTGTCGGCCCCGCCGGAAAAATCCTGCGATTCCGTGGACTGGGTCTTCCTTGGTCTTTCCATGGCGACCTATAATGCGGCCTTCTCCGCCGTCATGGCCGGGCTGTGTTTCATCGCCGTCCGCCGCATGAAGGCCGCCTGACAGGGCGTTTCAAGGACGCGACGAGGACCCATGGCGACCAAGACCTCTGCGAAGCCACCTGCCAAGCCCCGGCGCATGCCGGGCGATCCGTCCAAGGCCGAGATGGTCGAACGCATGCTGCGGGTCGACCACGCGGGCGAATACGGCGCCGTGCGCATCTACGAGGGCCAGATGGCCGTGCTGGGCAAGGATGCCGGCGGCGGCGCCATCAAGCACATGGCGGAACAGGAAGAGGTTCACCTGGCCACCTTCAACGACCTGGTGGCCGAACGGCGGGTGCGCCCGACGGCGTTGCTGCCGCTGTGGCATCTGGCCGGTTTCGCGCTGGGGGCCGGCACGGCGCTGTTGGGCGAGAAGGCGGCCCATGCCTGCACCGTCGCGGTCGAGGAAGCCATCGACGAACATTACGCGGCCCAGATCGACCGCCTGGACGGCGAGGGCGAGGACGGCCTGCGCGACACCTTCGAAAAATTCCGCCAGGAAGAATTGGAGCACCACGACACGGCGCTGGACCTGGGGGCCGAGGAAGCCCCCGGCTATGAGGCCCTGAAGGGCGTCATCAAGCGGGGATCGAAGCTCGCCATCTGGCTGTCCGAGCGCATCTGATTCCGTTCCCTAAAAAATATCCAAGACTGAGAAGAAACCAAAAGGACCGAGACGATGAAAGCAGTGGTGTTCCCCGGCGACCGTAAGATCGAAATCATGGATTTCCCCGATCCCCATCCGGGGCCGGGTGAGGTCGTGTTACAGATCAAGGCGTCCGGCATGTGCGGCAGTGACCTGAAATACTACCGCAACCCGCCGGGCACCCCGACGCTCGGCCTGGGCGAGCGCAAGGGCCCGATCATCGCCGGGCATGAGCCCTGCGGCGTGGTGGTCGAGGTCGGCGAGGGCGTGTCCGAAGCCCAGGCGCGCATCGGCGACCGCATGATGGACCATCACTATTCCGGCTGCGGCGTGTGCAAGCACTGCCGCACGGGCTGGTCGCAGATGTGCATCGACGGCATCACCGTCTACGGCACCACGGGCCACGGCGCCCATGCGGAATACATGAAGGTGCCGGCCCATACCCTGGTCCGCCTGCCGGACGACCTCAGCTTCACCACCGGGGCGGCAATTTCCTGCGGGACGGGCACGGCCTACGGTGCGCTGAAGCGCCTGGACCTTGCCGGGGACGAGACCGTGGTGATCTTCGGCCAGGGGCCCGTGGGGCTCAGCGCCACGCAGTTGGCCAAGGCCATGGGGGCGCGCGTCATCGCCCTCGACATCTCGGCCGAGCGGCGCAAGATGGCGGAAGATTTCGGCGCGGACGAGGTCATCGACCCCATGGGCAACGACGTGGTCGCGGCGATCCGCGATCTGACGGGGGGCGAGGGTGCCCACAAGTCCCTCGACTGTTCATCCAACGCCGAGGCCCGGGCCTCGGCTGTGCGCTGCCTGCGGGCCTGGGGCACGGCCTGCTTTGTCGGCGAAGGCGGGCAGGTGACGCTTGATGTCAGCCAGGACATCCTGCGCCGTCAGGTCTCCGTCGTCGGGTCCTGGACCTTTTCCAAGAACGGGCAGGCCGATTGCGCGGCCTTCGTCGCCGAACGCAAGATCGACGTCGATGCCTTGTTCTCCCACCGCTTCACGCTGGATCAGGCGGACGCGGCGTACAAGCTGTTCGACACCCAGACGACCGGCAAGGGCGTGTTCGTGATGGATTAATCCTGGCTGGCGGGGTCTCTGGGGCCCCGCCGCAGGGCGACGATCACGCCGCGTAAAATGCGGACCTCCTGGTCCGTCAGGCGCGCGCGGCCGAACAGGTTGCGCAGGTTGCGGACCATGGTGGGGGCCCGTTCCGGCGGCTGCAGGAAACCGCAGGTTTCCAACTCGCTTTCCAGATGTTCAAACAGATGGACCAGGTCTTGATGGTCGGCGGGGCGCGTGGTCTTGGGCATGGCGAGTTCTTCGTCGGCCACGTCCAGGCCCAGTAGGCGCCATTCATAGCCGACCAGCAACACCGCTTGGGCCAGGTTGAGGGACGAGAACGCCGGGTTCAGCGGCACGTTGAGGATGGCGTCGGCGAGCGCCACCTCGTCATTGTCGAGGCCCTTCGCCTCGCGGCCGAACAGGATGCCCGTGCGGGCCCCGCTTTCGGCATATATGTGGCGGATTTCCTCAGCCGCGCGGCGTGGGGTCAGGACGCGCTTGGTCATGTCGCGGGACCGCGCCGTGGTGGCGACGACCAGGTTGAGGTCGGCGACCGCGTCGGCGGCGGTTGCGTAGACGCGGGCCCGGTCGATCACCAGATCGGCGCCCGAGGCGGCGGCCCGCGCGGGCTCGCTCGGCCAGCCGTCGCGGGGGTTGACCAGGCGCAAGTCCGTCAGCCCGCAGTTCAGCATGGCCCGTGCCGCCATGCCGATGTTCTGGCCCAGTTGCGGTTCCACCAGGACGACCGCGGGCGCACCCGAGGCGTCGATCGTATCGGCGTCGCCGCGCCGCGAGGAATCCGTGCCCGCCATGATCCGGGTCAGCCTTTTACGGGCGCGACGCCGTCGCGGAGAAGGATGTCGAACGAATAGACGCGGGTGTCCGTCATGGGGGCTGGCCTCGGTTTGCGGTTCCCGGGCGTATTATCCGCCGCAGGGTCGCGGGAGAATGCCGAATGCGGCGGCATTTCTCAAGGGGGGCGGCCCCAGGTCCGGTTGTGTCCGAGAGTGTGATTTCGCAATGGTCGATTGGAAATTTCCGCCCGGGTGATTATGCTGAATGTGCAAAATTGATCGACCGGGCCGGTTTCGCGGCGTTCCGGCGTTGGCGGACAGAGGTCTGCTGGGACGCGGGAGAGGCGGCCCGAAGGAAAACATCGTGGCGTCAACCTTCGCGGCGGCTGTAGGCAGCAACATGGTGACCGAACAATCGCCGGAATATCTCGATCTCAAAGCCCGCGCCGCCGGGTCTAATCTTGATTCCGACACCCTGCTGGCCACTGATTACCTCAACCATTTCAACGAAATCGTCATGCTGTTGGAAATGGTGCCCGACATGCCGGACATCATGGAAGAGGTGAAGGCCTGGCAGCCCAAGGATTACGTCGAACATTTCCGCGACTCGACAATCGCCGACCGTGAACTGGCCATGGAAGCCTCCGCGCATGTGTTGCCGGTCTACCGCGAGCCTTTCGAACATACGGTACGGCAATTGGACAACGTGATCGTGACCAGCGTCCAGCTTCTGGAGCGTTATATCGAGGCAGGCGACCAAAGCATGCTGCGCGAACAGGCGACCGTTATGTCACGCATGATCCAGCGTCTTCTGGACACCGCATCAGGTATCATCCATGGCGCGACCAAGACCATGGATCAGGAAGAGATCGACGCCATCATCGCGACCTGAAGGCCATGCGGGCGGAGTTACTTGAATTGACGATGACGGCGGCCGGTGGTTATTCGCCGGCGGCGGGCGGCGTCTTGAGAAAGGCGCCTGAGCCTGCCTGCGCCAGTTCCATGAACTTCTCGTTGCTGACCGGCGGGCTGAATAGATAGCCCTGGCCGACCTGACAGCCCAGGGCATGCAGGAAGCCGACCTGGTTTTCCGTTTCAATGCCTTCGGCGATGATATTCAGATTCAGGTTTTGCGCCATCGAGATGATGGCCCGCGCCACGGCCGAGGCGTCACGGTCGTCGGGCAGCCCCGTGACGAACGAGCGGTCGACCTTCAGGTTGTCGAGCGGGAAGCGGGTCAGATAGCTGAGCGATGAATATCCGGTGCCGAAATCGTCCATCGACACGTTGACGCCCATGTCTTTGATGACCTTGAGAATGCGGATGGTTTCCTCGGCGTTGGAGACCAGCATGCTTTCCGTCAGTTCCACGTCAAGCAAGTGCGGGTCGAGTCCGCAGGTGTCGAGCACATCCTTGATTTCGCCTGCCAGATCGCCGTGCAGGAACTGCATGGCCGACAGGTTGACCGCGATGTGGCAGGCGGTCAGTCCTTCCTTGATCCAGACCGCCGCTGTCTCGCAGGCTTGGCGCAATACCCAGCTGCCGATGGAAACGATCAGGCCCGTTTCCTCGGCGACGGGGATGAACTCCACCGGCGACACCTTGCCCAGGTTGGCGTTGTCCCAGCGCAGCAGGGCTTCCGCCCCGATGATACGGCGCGTTTCCAGGTCCACCTTGGGCTGGAAGACCAGTTCGAACTCATCGTTCTCCAAAGCCCGGCGTAGGCCGCTCTCGACTTCGATCCGCCGTCTGGCGTCCTCGGACAGTTGTTCCGTGTAGAACTGGAAATTGGCCCGGCCCTGCTTCTTGGCGAAGTGGGCGGCGGTGTCCACGTTGCGCATCAGCTCGACCAGGGAATTGGCGTTTTTCGGGTACATCACCACGCCGATGCTGCACGAGGTGAAGACCTCGCGGCCATCGACCTTGAACGGCTGTGACAGGCTTTTCAGAACGTCGCGGGCGATCTTGGCGGCGCGGGCCTCGTCGTCCATGCCTTCCAGGATGACCATGAATTCATCGCCGGACAGGTGGGCGACCGTGTCCTGGCCGCGCACGCAGCCGCAGACGCGTTGGCCCGCCAGCTGGATAATACGGTCGCCGATCAGATGGCCGAGGGCGTCGTTGATGGTCTTGAAATTGTCGAGGTCGAGGAACAGAACGGCAAAACCGACGCCGCACGTGTCGGCCTGTTCGATGGATTCTTCCAGGCGTTCCGTGAACAGGTTGCGGTTGGGCAGCCGGGTCAGGGGGTCGCGGGTCGCCAGGTCGCGCAGGCGCTCCTCGTTCTCCTTGCGCTCGGTAATGTCGCGCAGTGCGCCGATGAACAGGCGCCGCCCGGAGAACCGCATTTCGCTGACCGCCAGTTCGATGGGGATAAGCGAGCCGTTCTTGCGCCGGCCGATGACTTCGCGGGCACTGCCGATGATGTGGCGCACGCCGGTGTTGATGTAGCGCGCCAGATAATGGTCGTGATTACCGGCGTCGTCCTCGTTCATCAGGACCTTGACGTTGGAGCCGACCAGTTCGCCCGGTTTGTAGCCGAAGATTTCCTCGGCTGTCGGGTTCAGGGTTTCGATGGTACCGGTCTCGTCGATGGTGATGATGCCGTCGGCGACCGTATCCATGATCTTGCGCAGGTGTTCTTCGCGCGTCGCCTGGGCCTTGAGGGCGCGGTTCCGCTCGGTCACGTCGCGGGCCATGATGATGTAGGCGGTGCCGTCGCCGTCGTCCTCGTGCTCCTCATAGGGCAGGGCGGCCAGCTCGACGTCCAGGGTCGTGCCGTCGGCCCGCAACAGGACCATGGGCGTGCGGAGGCGTTCCTTGGTCAGGTTCTCGATCCCGCCCTGGAAATGGGCCAAGCTGTCGGCCTGCACGAAGTCGGTGAAGATGCGGCCCTTCAATTCGACCGCCGGCCACACGCCCAGCATGTCCGCGCCCGCCGGGTTGATCAGGTCGATGGCGCCGCCACGGCATACGGCGATCAGGTCCGGCGCCAGTTCGATGACGTGGCGGAAACCCTGTTCCGTGCGTTTCATGTTCTCGAAGCGCTTGCGGTTCAGAAGGTCGTTGATGAAGTCCAGCATGCGCCGGCCTTCGGTCGAGATCACCTCCACGTATTCGCGGTAATGGGGGTTCGACAGCGGGCCAAGAATTTCCTGGTCCATCATGTCGGCGAATCCGATGATGGTGTTCAAGGGCGTGCGCAGGTCGTGACTGAGGGTTTCCAGAAGGGTCTCGTTGGCCTCTTCTGTGGCGTCACCTTCGGTCTGAAGGCGCCCACCCGCCTGCCGGGCGCCCGGCTTTATTTCGTAGATGTCCGCCATTGAACCAGCTTGTGTTTGCCCCCTGGCCATCGTCGATGGCCGTTTTCCGCAGGTTCGGGGGATTTTTTCACCCTGTTCCGCATTATAGCGGGTGAAAGGGCGAAACCGTCAAGCTAGCCAAAAGGTTACATTGTTTTAGTGGGCTCGCCGCATGGCGAGTGGCGTGCTAGCGTTCGGCCATGCCGCACGAGATCATCCTGCTCACCGGCAACGTCGAGGGCCCCCGTCTGGCGGCTGTTCTGATGGCGCACAACCCGACCGTTCACGTCAATCACGTTGACGGCGCGGGTTCCCTGCGTGCTGCTCTCGATCTGGCGGGCGGGGCCACCGCCAACGCGGGCCGGCGGCTGATCGCCTTCTGCACCGGCGTCGTGGTACCGCCTGACGTTCTTGCTGCCTTGCCGGGCCCGGCCTACAATTTTCATCCCGGCCCGCCGACCTATCCTGGAAGCTGGGCAGCGGGCTTCGCCCTTTACGACGGCGCGACCCGATTCGGCGCGACCCTGCATGTCATGGAGCGGCGCGTGGACGAAGGGGCGATCATTGATGTTGACTGGTTCGATCTGCCGGCGGGGCTGAAGCTGCGCTACGACGAATTGGAGGTCATGGCCTACCAGCGTTGCGCCGGTCTGTTCCATAAGTACGCGGCGCATCTGGCGATGGACAATGCACCCCTGCCGCATTCCGCCGAGGCATGGTCCGGGATCAAGCGCAGCAAGGCGGAGGCCGCCGCCATGCGTGAGCCGCCGCGCGATGCCTCGGAACAGGAAATCCGCCGGCGCTTCCGCGCCTTCGGGGGTTAATTCATCAAATCCTGCGCCAGGTCGCACCCTGGGCGCTGTCCTCGACCGCGATGCCTTCGGCGGTCAGGATGCCGCGAATTTCGTCGGCGCGGGCAAAATCCTTGGCCTGGCGGGCGGCGACGCGCTCCGCGATCAAGGCGTCGATCTCGGCATCGGCAAGCCCGCCCGCCTTGGCCGGCGGCTGCCACTTGAACCAGTCTTCCGGGTCTTGTTGCAGTAAACCCAAAAGTTCAGCTGACTGTTTGAGTTCAAAATAACTCATAACCCGCCCCTCATCGTTACCGGCATCATCAAATGCGCAGCCTGCGATTGCGTGCAAATGAGCGATGGCGTTTGGGGTGTTTAAGTCGTCGGACAGAATGTCGAGAAAACTTGGATCGACGTGATCTTGTTTCTCACATTGCATCGAGAAATCTGGGATGCGTGACGCTGCTTCGGCCTGAATTTGCAACGCTCTGTAGAATCTATCCAGTTCCGCCTTGGCCTCGCGGATGCCGTCCTTGGTGAAATCCAGGGGCTGGCGGTAATGGGTCTTCAACAACGTCAGGCGGATGGCCTCGCCGGGGAATTCCTGCAATAGGTCGTGGACCGTGTAGAAGTTGCCGAGCGATTTGGACATCTTCTCGCCCTCGGCCATCAGATAGCCGTTGTGCATCCACACGCTGGCCATTACCGGCGTGCCGTGGGCGCAGCGGCTTTGCGCGATTTCGTTTTCGTGGTGGGGGAAGATCAGGTCCTGGCCGCCGCCGTGGATGTCGAAGGTCGGGCCCAGAATCTTGGCCGACATGGCCGAGCATTCGATATGCCAGCCGGGCCGCCCGCGGCCCCAGGGGCTGTCCCAGCCGGGCAGGCCGTCGGCAATCGGCGACGGCTTCCACAGGACGAAATCCGCTGCATCTTTCTTGTAGGGTGCGATCTCGACCCGCGCCCCCGCGATCAGCTCGTCCCGGTCGCGCCGCGACAACTGTCCGTAGTCGTCCATGGTCGAGACGCTGAATAGCACATGGCCTTCGGCCTCGTAGGCGAAACCCTTTTCGATCAGGGTTTCGATCATGGCGATCATTTCGGGGATATGGTCGGTGGCGCGGGGCTCGTACTTGCGGGGCAGGGGCAGAGTGCCCAAGGCCGCCATGTCGGCATGGAATTGGGCCGCCGTTTCCTTGGTGATGTCTTCGATGGCGCGGCCGGATTCCTGGGCGCGGGCGTTGATCTTGTCGTCCACGTCGGTGATGTTGCGCACATAGGTGACCTTGTGCGCAGGGGCGGGATAAAGCCGCTTCAGCAGCCGGTACAGGACGTCGAACACGACAACGGGCCGGGCGTTGCCGATATGGGCGAAGTCGTAGACCGTGGGGCCGCAGACGTACATGCGCACGTTTTTGTCGTCGATCGGTTTGAAATCGACCTTGTCCCGGGTCAGCGTGTTGTGCAGGCGAAGGGTCATCAGAACTGCTTTGTAAATCCGTTGGTGATGGGATAGCGGCGGTCGCGGCCGAAGGCGCGGCCGGTGATCTTGACCCCCGGCGGGGCCTGACGGCGTTTGTATTCGGCACGGTCGAGCAAGACCCAGATGCGGCGCACCACGTCGGCGTCGAAGCCTTCCGCCACGGTGGCGTCGAAGCCCATTTCCTTCTCCACCAGGCACATCAGGATGGCGTCCAGGTCTTCATAGGGCGGGAGTGAGTCCTGATCCGTCTGGTCGGGGCGCAGTTCGGCACTGGGCGGCTTGGTAATGGTGCGCTCGGGGATGGCGCGGCCCTTCGGCCCTAGGAAGTCATCCGGGCAATGTTGGTTGCGCCAATGGCAGAGCTTGAACACGGTCGTCTTGTAGACGTCCTTCAGCACCGAATAGCCGCCGTTCATATCACCGTAGATGGTGGCGTAGCCGACCGACATTTCCGACTTGTTGCCCGTGGTCAACAGCATATGGCCGAACTTGTTGGAAAGCGCCATCAGCAGCAGGCCCCGCGTGCGGGCCTGGATGTTTTCTTCCGTGATGTCGCGGTCGCGGCCTTCGAACAGGGGGGCCAGCATGGCGTCGAAGGCGTCCATGGCGGGTTGGATCGGCACGCTTTCCAGCCGGGTGCCCATGAGGGTCGCCGCCTCGGTGGCGTCCTCCAGGCTGTCGGCGGAGGTATAGGGCGAGGGCATCATCACCGTCAGGACCCGGTCGGCGCCCAGCGCATCCACGGCGACGGCGGCGGAAAGGGCACTGTCGACCCCGCCCGATAGGCCCAGGACCACGCCGGGAAAGCCGTTCTTGTTCACGTAATCGCGCAGCCCCAGCACCATGGCGCGGTAGATGGATTCCGTGTCGTCGGGGGCGGGGACGATCTCCGCCGGCTCGGGCCGGAAGGCCTCGCCGTCGCGGGTCCAGGTGGTCAGGGTCACCGCACTCTGCCAGCAGGGCATCTTGGCGGTCAGGGCGCAATCCGCATCCAACACGAAGGAGCCGCCGTCGAACACCAGTTCGTCCTGCCCGCCGACCAGATTGGCGTAGAGCAGCGGCAGGCCCGATTCCTTCACGCGGCTGACCGCATAGCTCAGGCGCTGGTCGCCCTTCTCCACGTCATAGGGCGATCCGTTGAGGACGATCAGCATCTCGGCCCCGCTCTCGTCCAGGCATTCGGTCACGTCCTCGAACCACATGTCCTCGCAGACCATGACACCCAGCCGCGCCCCCCGGAACGGCACCGGGCCGGGCAGGGGGCCTTGCTGGAACAGGCGCTTTTCGTCGAACACCCCGTAATTGGGCAATTCGTGCTTGAGCCGCACGACCTGAACCTCACCGCCATCAAGCAGCAGGGCCGCGTTGTACAGCTTGCCGCCGTCGCGCCAGGGAGCGCCGGTCAGCACGGCCGGGCCGCCGTCATCGGTTTCGGCGGCCAGCGTCTTCACGGCGTCTTCGATGCGATCTTGGAACGAGCGCTTGAGAACCAGGTCTTCCGGCGGATAACCGCACAGCGCCAATTCCCCCGTGACCACCAGATCGGCGCCCAGCTTGGCGGCCTCGGCCCGGGCATCCCGGACAAGCGCAAGGTTGCCCGCGACGTCGCCGACGGTCGGGTTGATCTGGGCAATGGCGATGGCCAGGGTTTCGGTCATGGAATCCAAGGGGTCAGAAGGGGTCGGTCAGGCGGCGGCAGGGTAGGCACGGACCCTTCCCCTGTCAACGAAACCGGCGCGATATCAGGCCGGTTACTTGTCCTTTCCGGGGCGCTGGAGAAGGAACTCCCGGCCCAATTTCACGCGCGGCTTGCCGTCATAGGCGATGATGTCGGCGGTGGCGTAGGTTTCGCTCCAGTTCGACGGCAGGTACGATCCCGTGCCGACCACGTCGATGGGGGCCTCGACGTCGGCCATGACCTTGCATTTCTCCACATCGAAGCCCGATGAACAGACGATCTTCACCTTGTCATATCCGGCGGCGTCGAGCCGTTCGCGGAACAGGAAGATGGCGGCCGCCGACACGCCTGTGCCGGTCAGATAGCGCAGTTCCTTTTCGTTGCGGTAGCGGCGCACGGCCAAGGGCACGTGGCGTTCCAGCACGGCATAGCTTTCCTGGGGGTCGAGCCCTTCCATGTAGCGCCCGCCGTGGGTGTCGAGGCGGAACGCCAGCTTGCCGTTTGAGACGAGGTCCGGAAAGCGGGCGCAGACGGCCAGCGCGTCCGTAATCTCGGCCCCGAAATAGTCGGCCAGCACGGTCATCGGCTCACCCGGAAAGGTCTCCGCGTACATTTCCGCCGCCCGCAGCGTCGATCCCGCATAGCCGATCATGGCGTGGGGCATGGTGCCCATGCCGTCCGCGTTGCCGAAGTGATGGGCGGTGGCCTTGGTCGCGTTGCCGATGAAGCCCTTGGCCCCCGCCTGTTCCCGCGCGGCCTGCGATCCGACGGAGCATGCATAGGCCATCTGGTCGGCCATTTCCGTGCCGGCGCAATGGCGCGCGTCCATGGCCATGAAGGCGACCTTGGGCAGGGTCGCGCACATGACGTAGGCGTTGTTGGCGGCGACGCAGCAGGCCCCCAGTTTCTGCAACAGCAGGGTTTCCAGATCGACCAGATGTTCAAGCGAACCGGTCACATACATCAGGGGTTCGCCGGCGCCGACCCATTGGCCCTCGGTGAAATTGGGCTCGACCTTGAAATCGGTCGACCGGGCGCGGGCGGCTTGCGTTAGCCAGTCCAGCGCGATGCGCGGCGCGAACACCACGGGCCGGCGCATGAACAGCGCATAGGTGACCTGGGTGTCGCCAAAGCGGCGCACGGTTTCCTTGGTGCGCAGGAAATAGTGGTCGGCCCAGCGGGTGATCTGGTCCTCGAACCGGGCGGCCGCATCGGCCGGCGAATCCCTATCGTCGGGCGGGCTGTCCATGGAACGTCTCCCCACCGCGCCGCCGGCCGGGCCTGCTTATGACGGCAGGGCGGCCTGTTTCAGTTTCGGCGTGCGTGCGTCCTTCAGCATTTCCGCCACCAGGAACGCCAGTTCCAGCGCCTGACGGGCGTTCAGCCGGGGATCGCAATGGGTGTGGTAACGGTCGCTGAGATCCGTGTCGGTGATCGCCTGCGCCCCGCCCGTGCATTCGGTCACGTCCTGGCCGGTCATTTCCAGGTGCACGCCGCCGGCATGGGTGCCTTCGGCCTGATGCACGGCGAAGAAGTCGCGCACTTCCGACAGGATGCGGTCGAACGGCCGGGTCTTGTAGCCGCTGGACGCCTTGATGACGTTGCCGTGCATGGGGTCGGTGACCCACACGACCTTGCGGCCCTCGGATTTCACCTTGCGCACCAGGGGCGGCAGGCCCTGGGCGATCTTGTCGGAACCCATGCGGGCGATGATGGTGATGCGCCCGGGCTCGTTCTTCGGGTTCAGCAGGTCGATCAGGCGGATCATTTCGTCCGGGTCGAGGGACGGGCCGGCCTTGAAGGCGATCGGGTTGTTGATGCCGCGCATGAATTCCACATGGGCGCCGTCGGGATCGCGGGTGCGGTCGCCGATCCACAGCATATGGGCCGATGTGTCGTACCAATCGCCCGTGGTGCTGTCGATGCGCGTCAGGGCCTGTTCGTACCACAGCAAAAGCGCCTCGTGGGACGTGTAGAAATCCGTTTCGCGGATCTGCGGCGTGGTCTCGGACGTCAGGCCGCAGGCGGCCATGAAGCCGAGCGTTTCGTCCAGGCGGTCGGCCATGTCGGCGTACTTTTCGCCTTCGGCCGAGTCCGCGACGAAGCCCAGGTTCCACTGATGGACCTTGTGCAGGTCGGCATAGCCGCCCTGGGCGAAGGCGCGCAGCAGGTTCAGGGTCGATGCGGACTGGTTGTAGACCTGCATCAGGCGCTCTGGATCGGGAATGCGGGATTCCGGTGTGAACTCCATGCCGTTGACCATGTCGCCCCGGTAGGACGGCAGTTCCACGCCGTCGATGACTTCCGTGGGGGCCGAGCGCGGCTTGGCGAACTGCCCGGCCATGCGGCCGACCTTGATCACCGGCAGGGCCGCGCCGAAGGTCAGCACGACCGCCATCTGCAGCAGCACGCGGAAGGTGTCGCGGATGTTGTCCGGGTGGAACTCGGCGAAGCTTTCGGCGCAATCACCGCCCTGCAGCAGAAAGGCTTCGCCCTCGGCCACTTGGGCCAGGGATTTCTTCAGCGAGCGCGCCTCGCCGGCAAAAACCAGCGGCGGGCGGCGCTTCATCTGCGCTTCCACGGATTCCAGGGCCTTCGCGTCCGGATATTCCGGAACCTGAAGGATCGGCTTGCCACGCCAGGAGTCGGGCGTCCATTTGATCGCCATAAGGCACCTCTTCAAAGGCTTAAGATGTTCGTTTTCCCAGGGTATTTAACGACCCGATATAAGGGGCATCGTCGCGGATTTCCAGTTAAACCGGCGTTAAAGGGCGATTTCCGTCCCGTGACCGTGCATCCGCGGGCCGGTGACGGGGATGTGAACGGCTGTGTAGGGCGCTTGCATGCTGATTATCCTATCTATGACGCCGATGCCGTTCCCTGCTGTTCAGGACCTTGCCGATGATTCCCTGCTGTTCAGGACCTTGCCGATGATCCGCGCCGCCGTCTTTTTGCTTGTCGCCGTGCTTGCCACGCCCGCGTTGGCTGGCGGGCCCAAGGCTGAATTATGGGACCGCTGGCAGGCCCACGACCCGGCATCGACGGCACGTGTCGATCATAGCACCTGGGGCCGTTTCCTCGCCCATTACCTGCGCATCGAGCCTCGGGGGGGCAATCGGGTCGACTACGCCCGCGTCACGGCGGCCGACCATGCGGACCTCGCGGCCTATGTCGCGGAGATGGGGACGGTCGCGGTCTCCGGCCTGAACCGGGAGGAACAAATGGCGTTCTGGATCAACCTCTATAACGCCCTTACGGTGAAGGTGGTGCTCGACCATTGGCCGGTCACCTCGATCCGCGACATCGACATCTCGCCGGGCCTGTTTTCCGACGGCCCCTGGGGCAAGAAACTGACCGTGGTAGCGGGCGAGAAGATCGCCCTCGACGATATCGAACACCGCATCCTGCGCCCGATCTGGCAGGACCCCCGCATCCACTACGCGGTCAATTGCGCGTCCATTGGCTGTCCCGATCTGGCGCCCCGGCCCTTCACGGGCGACACCGTGGACCGCATGCTGACCGTGGCGGCGGAAACCTACGTCAACAGCCCGCGCGGCGCGCGCATCGACGGCGACGGCAGGCTAATCGTGTCCAAGATCTACGACTGGTTCATCGATGATTTCGGCGGCGCGGAGGCGGGTGTGCTGGCGCATCTGGCGCAATACGCCGGGCCGGACCTGAAGGCGCGTCTGGCCGGGCGCACGGAAATCGACGGCCATGCCTATGACTGGCGGGTCAACGCGGTCCGCTGATCCTTCGTCGCGGGCACTCTTGACCCATGTCAATGCAGGGGCCCCGCCGCCGCCCTTAAATCCCGGTGCCAATGACCATGCGAAGGGACCGGGGCTATGGGGCCGCATTTGCTCGACACTTACGGCGGACCCGTGCCGCGCTATACCAGTTATCCGACCGCGCCGCATTTCCGGGACGGCATCGGTCCCGCGGATTATGCGGACGGTCTCGCCGGGCTGACGCCCGCCGACGGCCCCGTGTCGATCTACCTTCACATCCCCTATTGCCGCGAACTCTGCACCTATTGCGGCTGCACCACCAAGATCACCCGCCGATACGCCCCCATCGCCGCCTATGTTGATGACCTTAGGGCGGAAATCGATCTGGTCGCGGCGGCTTTGGGCAATCCGCCCGCCGTATCGCATGTTCATTTCGGTGGCGGCACACCCAATATCCTGGGCGCGGGAGACTTTCGCGCCGTGATGGACCATCTGCAGGCCGCCTTTCGCTTCGGCCCGCAGACCGAGACGGCGGTCGAGATCGATCCCCGCCTGCTGACCCATGACATGGCTGAAGCCATGGCGGCGGCGGGCGTGACCCGTGTCAGCATCGGGGTCCAGGACCTGAACGAACGGGTCCAGCGGGCGATCAACCGGGAGCAGCCGTTCGCGGTCGTGCGCCGCGCCGTCGATCTTTTGCGCGCGGCCGGCATCGACCGCATCAACCTTGACCTCATGTACGGCCTGCCCCTGCAAACCGTCGATCACGTGCTGCGCACCGTTGACCGCTCGGCGGAACTGCAAGCCCAGCGTATCGCCTTGTTCGGCTATGCCCATGTGCCCTGGATGAAAAGCCACCAACGCCTGCTGGACGGGCTGCCCCGGGCCGATGCGCAAGGTCGGTTCGATCAGGCCGCCGCCGCCGCTCTGCGTCTGGTGCGCAACGGCTACCGGCGGGTCGGCCTTGATCATTTCGCACTGCCGGACGACAGCCTGTGCCAGGCCCTCGACGCCGGCCGCTTGCGCCGCAATTTTCAGGGCTATACCACTGATACGGCCAATGTTCTGTTGGGGCTGGGCGCCTCGGCCATCGGTGAGCTTCCGGGCGGCTATTTCCAGAACGCGCCGGACACAGGGACCTACCGCCGGCGCATCGCCGCCGGGCAGTTGGCAACGGTGAGAGGCATCACCATCGACGCCGACGACCACCGCCGCCGGGCGGTCATCGAACGCCTGATGTGCGATATGACGGTTGATCTCGACCGTTTCGGCGGCGCTGCCTCGTTCGCCGCCGAACTGGTCCGCCTGCGTGATATGGCGGCGGACGGATTGGTGCGTGTCGACGGTGCGGTGGTCACCGTTCCCGAAGACGCGCGGCCCCTGATGCGGGCGGTGGCGGCGGTCTTCGATGCCTATCTGCCGGCCCCGGGGACGGTCCCCCAGGCCCGTCATTCCCAGGCAGTGTGACCGGCCCGGCAAAAAATCTTCCCGCCAAAGGGTTGCAAATACCCGATTAATCAGACTATCTCCCTTGCCGTTCAAGGTTGGCCAACAACCGGACAAGCAGGGAGAGAGACCCGTGAATTGCGTTTGCCGCATTCCGGACATATTCGCGATTATCATTGCGCCGGTCCCCGTCCCGTGGGATCACGCACGCCAGTGGGGGTTGGTGACGCGCAATGTCTGACATGATCGTTCTTGAAAATTTGACCAAACGGTTCGGTGACCTGACCGCCGTCGACGCCGTGTCCATGGCCGTGCGGCGGGGCGAGGTGCTGGGCTTTCTCGGCCCCAACGGCGCCGGCAAGTCGACGACCATGAAGATGGTCTGCGGCTATCTGACGCCGACCAGCGGCACCGCCCGGGTGCAGGGCCACGACGTGGTGACCGAGCCCATGGCCGTGAAGGCGGCGATCGGTTACCTGCCCGAAGGGGCGCCGACCTACGGCGACATGCGGGTTTCCTCGTTCCTGCGCTTCATCGCCCAGATCCGTGGCTTCAACGGCGCCGAAATCGGCCGCCGGGTCGACCGGGTGCGCGAGATGGCGACATTGGACGAGGTGTTCGATCGCCCGGTGGAAACCCTGTCCAAGGGCTTCAAGCGCCGCGTCGGCTTGGCCCAGGCGATTCTCCATGACCCGGAAGTCCTGATCATGGACGAGCCGACGGACGGCCTCGACCCCAATCAGAAACATCAGGTCCGCTCGCTGATCAAGGACATGGCCCATAACAAGGCCATCGTCATCTCGACCCATATCCTGGAAGAGGTCGAAGCCATCTGCACCCGCGCCGTGGTCATCGCCCATGGCAAGTTGTTGGCCGACGGCACGCCGGAACAGTTGCTGTGCCGCGACGCGCGCCACAATGCGGTGGTGGTCAAGCTGGCCGCCGATCAGGCCGCCGACATCGTGGCCGGGCTGGCGGCCCTGGATCAGGTTGCGGGCGTCGATGCGCTGGGCGACCCGGTCAATGGCACGGCGGCGTTCCGCGCCCGGCCCAAGGCGGGAGCATCCATCGTCCTGCCGGTCGGCGATTTGCTCCGGTCCAGGAACGTGACGCCCGAGGAAATGTACGTGGAGCGTGGCCATATGGACGAAGTGTTCCGCAAGATCACCCAGGGCGATCCCCAAGGGGGAGCCGATGCGTAACATCTGGATCATCGCCAAGCGCGAACTGGCGGGCTATTTCGCGACGCCGCTGGCGCTTGTGTTCATCGTTATCTTCCTGGCGCTGACCGGCGCCTTCACCTTCTATCTGGGCCGTTTCTTCGATAACGGTCAGGCGGATTTGGAAGCCTTCTTCCGCTTTCATCCCTGGCTGTACCTGATCCTGATTCCCGCCGTCGCCATGCGCCTGTGGGCGGAGGAACGCAAGTCCGGCACCATCGAGCTTCTGATGACCCTGCCCGTGACCACGACGCAGGCGGTGCTCGGCAAATTCATGGCGGCCTGGGCGTTCTGCGGCATCGCGCTGGCGCTGACCTTTCCCGTCTGGGTTACCGTCAACGTGCTGGGCGCGCCGGACAACGGCGTGATCGTCGCGGGCTATGTCGGCAGCTTCCTGATGGCGGGTGCCTTCATGTCCATCGGCGCCTGCATGTCGGCGATGACCAAGAACCAGGTGATTGCCTTCATCATTTCGGCCACGGTGTGCTTCCTGTTCACCATGAGCGGCCTGGATCTGGTGCTCAACTTCTTCCAGGGCTGGGCGCCGGCGCTGATCGTCGACACGGTGGCCAGCCTCAGCTTTCTGGTCCGCTTCGATGCGGTCATGCGCGGCGTTATCGACCTGCGTGACGTGCTGTTCTTCGTGTCGCTGATTGCGTTTTTCCTGTTCACCAACGTGATTGTCGTTGAAGTGAAGAAATCGGCGTAGAGGGCGGGAAAAATCATGAACGCATTGAAGACCATCGACCGCAACCGTCTCGCCGTGATTGGCGTGGGTCTCGCCGCCGTCTTGTTCCTTGCCGTCAATCTGGCGGTCAACTTGTCCCTGCGCTCGGCCCAGGTCGATCTGACGGAACGCGGGCTCTACACCCTGTCCGACGGTACGCGCAAGGTGCTGACGTCGTTGACGGAACCGATCACGCTACGCCTCTATTTCACCCGCGCGCTGGGCGAAAGATATCCGGGCCATCAGGCCTACGCCAACCGTGTGCGCGAACTTCTGGAACGCTACGTCAATATCTCGGGCGGCAAGATTCGGCTTGAAGTCAAGAACCCGGAGGCCTTTTCCGAGGTCGAGGACGAGGCCGTCACCTTCGGCCTGCAGGGCCTGCCCTATGACCAGTCCGGCGACCGCGGTTATTTCGGTCTGGCCGGCACCAATTCCGTCGACGGCAAGGCCGTCATTCCCTACTTCACGACGGAACGCGAGCCGTTCCTGGAATACGATCTGACCAAGCTGGTCTATTCGCTGGCGACCCTGGACCGACCGATCGTCGGCATGGTCGCGCGTCTGCCGGTTGAGGGTGGCTTCATGATGGGCCAGCGGCCCGTGCCGGCCTGGGCCGTGATCAGCCAGATCCGCGAACTGTTCGACGTCCGCACCATGCCGGCCGAATTCAACGCCGTGCCGTCTGAAATCGGCATGTTGATGCTGGTCCATCCCAAAAACCTCAGCGACGAGACCCTGTACGCCATTGACCAGTTCGTCATGCGCGGCGGGCGGGTTCTGGCCTTCATCGACCCCAACGCGGAAACCGAAGCCCCCAGCCCTCAGGGACCGGCGGGCCCATCGGACATCGACCGGCTTCTGAAATCCTGGGGCGTCACCTTCATCAAGGACAAGGTCGCCGCCGACCTGCAATCGGCGCGCCGCGTCAACGTCCGTCACGAAGGCCAGATCACCCAGGTCGATTACGTGGCGTGGAATACGCTTGATCGGCGCAACCTGGACACCACCGACGCAGTGGTCGCCGACATCCGCGATCTCAACGTCGGTTCGGCCGGGATACTCGAGCCGGCCGAGGGCGCGACCACGACCTTCCGCCCGCTCGTCACCACCTCGGAGGATTCCGAAGCCCTTGACGTGGCTAAGCTGCAAGGCCGCATCGACATTGTCGCCCTGTTCCGTGACTTCAAGGCGTCGGGTAAGAAGCTGACCATGGCCGCGCGCGTGACCGGGCCGGTCAAATCGGCGTTCCCCGACGGGCCGCCGCTGATCGGTGAGGGCGAGGACGCCGAAAAGGCCCGCCTCGAAAGGGCCAAGACCCACCTGGCGGAATCGCAGAAGCCGCTCAACGCGGTGGTCGTCGCCGACACGGACGTCCTGCACGAAGGTCTGTGGGCGGAAGTTCGCAACGTCAACGGCGAACAGCTTATGGTGCCCTATGCGGGCAACAGCGACTTCGTCATCAACGCGGTTGAGAACCTGTCCGGCGGCGATGTGTTGCTGGGCCTGCGCTCGCGCGGGGATTCCAAGCGCCCGTTCCTGATGGTCGAGAAAATCCAGCTTGAGGCCGAGCGCAAGTTCCGCGCTGAACAAGAGAAACTGGCCAAGGAACTTCAGGAGACCCAAAAGCGGATCGAGGGCCTGACCAACCGCGAAGGGGCCAACGGCGAAGCCATCCTGACGGCGGAAGAGAAAACCGCGATCGCCGAATTCCGCCGCAAGATGATCGATATCCGCCACGACCTGCGCAACGTGCAGCACGCGCTGCGCAAGGATATCGATGCGCTGGACGCCTGGCTGAAGTTCCTCAACATCGCGGCCATTCCCTTGATTCTGGGATTTGCCGCCCTGATCATCGCCGTTGCCCGCCGCTTGGGCCGCGCCCGCGCGCGGCCGGTGACGGAATAGGGGAGAGCCGGCATGAGCGCGAAAAACTTCCTGATCCTTCTGGTCGCCGCGGTGCTGGGCATCGTTGCCGCCGCCGCCGCCGTGGTCACCCGGCCCGGCGACGCGGTTTACGCCAACCTGGGCGATCCGGTGGTGCCGGGCCTGATCGATAACCTGAACGATGTCGACACGGTGCGCATCGAAAGCCACGAAGGCGGGGTGCTGACCTTCAAGCGCAACGCCAAGGATGCCGGGGACTGGGGCATTGCCGACCGCGACATGTACCCGGCGAAGGCAAGCCAGGTGAACGCGTTGGCGTTGCGCGTGGCGGAACTCACCTATCTGGCGCCCAAGACGGCGACCCCGGAACTGTTCCCGCGGCTTGAACTGGGCGATCCCGATGCCGTGGGCTCGAAGGCGATCAGCCTGCGCCTCAACGACAAGGGCGGGCGGCCGATGATCGACATGGTGATCGGCAAGGCCCGCAGCTCGCTTGAGGGTTCGGCCGAAGGCGGCACCTATTTCCGCATTCCCGGCAAGGATCAGGCCTGGTTGGCCAAGGGCTCGATCGAAATCGGCAAACTGATTTCCGAATGGATCGAGACGGACATCTTCGATATCCCAACCAAGCGCATCCGGCGCGTCGAAATTCATCACGCCGACGGCGAGAAAATTTCCATCTTCAAGGAACAGCAGGGGGATTTGGATTTCGTGCTGAACGGCGTTCCCGACGGCAAAAAGGTGAAAAGCCGGTTCAGCGTCAACGGCATCGCGTCGGCCATCGACGACTACAAGATCATGGACGTCGCGCTTCGCGAAAAGCATCCCGTCGATCCGGCCACGGCGACCCGTGTCGTCTACGAAACCTTTGACGGGCTGACTGTGACCGCCCTGATCGAATTGCCCAAGGGTGATCCCAAAGGGCCGGCGGCCGAATATTGGGTGTCGCTCGACATCGCCGGTGGCGAAGACACGGCGGAGGCCGACGGTTTGCGCGCACGCACCGGCCCCTGGGTGTTCCGCATCTCCGACTATCGCTACGACTCGATCGCCAAGCGTATGAAGGACCTGGTCGAGGACGCCGCCGGCTCGTAACGGCTTCGCAACTAATTTTCCCTTGATTTCAAAATTGTGCCGCCCGTCACAGATGGCGTGGTCTTGCATCCCTACGCTGCCCCTGTAAGGTCGGCCAGGGGGCCGCCCGTGGACCCCGGCGACGGGGTGAGGTAGGCTCGACATGAACGAGATCGCGCTCAAGCATTCAGGGGCCGCCATGACCGACGCGGACAGGGACGACACGGCGGGGAAATCGGGCACGGCCGCCAAGGCCAAACCCAGGGCGAAATCCCGCGCTCAGGGCAAGACCGACCGCGAACGCTTCGTGGCCCTGGCCTTTTGCCGGGCGGACCTTCTTCTTGAACTGGACGGCGACTACAATATCGCCTTCGCCGCCGGGGTGACCCCGGTACTGGGCGCCACGCCGGAAACCCTGTTGGGCTCGTCGTTCCTCGACTTTGTCGGTGACGAGCACAAGACCTATGCCCGCGATCTGCTGACCGGCGGCGGCCGCAACGGTCGCCTGGAGGACGTCGTTCTCGATCTGAAAAGCACCGCCGGAAAACGCATTCCCGTGGTGTTTTCAGGCTACCGCATGCCTGATTTCGAGGATCATTATTTCCTGGCATTGAAGGTCGAGCCGGTGCGCAAGACCCATGTCCCGGCCGAGGATCTGATCGAGGACGAATGGTCCGGTGTGTTGGAGCGCGAGTCCTTCACCCGCGCCGCGGTCGAACGCATTCAGGATTACGATCGCACGGGTGCCAGGGGGCAGCTCACGTTCGTGCGCCTGGACAACGTCAAGTCCCTGACCGAAACCCTGGGCGCCAGCGAGAAGCGCAACCTGATGACCGCCGTCGGCAGCATCCTGAAAACCCATTCGCTGGGCGGCAGCACGGCGGGCCAGTTGGATGCCGAGAACTTTGCCTATGTCCACGGCGGCGACGTCGACCCCGAGGATGTGAACATGAAGGTCGAGGAAGCCGCCCAGCAGCTTCTCGGCGACAAGGCCGCCGAGTTCGGCGCCCGCTCCTCGACCCTGGACGCCGACGGGGCGGGGCTCAGCGAGGACCAGGTCGCCCGCGCCCTGGTCCATACCATGCAGCAGTTCTGCACCGGCAAGGCGCGGCTGCCGGTCGAAAAACTGTCCGACGCGCTCGACGACATGATGCAGGACACGGTGGAAACCGTGAGGTTCATCAAGGAAACGACGGAACGTTGCGACTTTGATCTGGTGTTCATGCCGATCTGCGACCTGCGCCTGGGCCGGGTCCATCATTTCGAGGCCCTGTCCCGGTTCCGCGACCAGACCCGTGCCAAGACCACGTTCCAGATCATCACGCTGGCCGAACAGTTGGGCCTGATTGTCGATTTCGATTTTGCCGTGGTCCGTCAGGTCATGGATATTCTGGGGCATATGGCGAAACGCGGGCCGCTGCCGCCGGTGGCAGTCAACCTGTCGTCGCTGTCGTTGGCGCAGCCGCAGTTCGTGCAGCGCCTGATCCAGGTTCTCGAAAGCCGCCGCGACATGAACCGCCGGGTGATGTTCGAACTGACGGAATCGGCCGAGGCCGAGGACCTGGAAACCCTCAACAAGGTGATCCAGGAAATCCGCTCGCGCGGGTTCGAATTCTGTCTTGATGATTTCGGCGCCGGGTCGGCCAGTTTCGATTACCTCAACGCCCTCGACGTCGACGTGGTCAAGTTCGATGGCCCCGTGGTGCGCCGGGCCTGTGCCTCGGACAAGGGCCGCGACATGCTGTCGTCGATGGCAAAGATGTGTTCTTCCGCGGGGGTTCATACGGTCGCGGAAATGGTCGAGGACCAGGATGCCGCCAACAAGCTGTTTTATTGCGGCATCGACTACGGCCAGGGCTGGCATTTCGGCAAGCCCAGCCCCGATCCCTTCACCTTCGCCGATCGTTTCATCGGCGCCGACTGAACGTTTCCGGGCGGACGCGACCCGCTGGCAGCGATGGCCCCACGCGTCATTCCCGCGAAAGCGGGAATCCAGAACGCTGGACCCCCGCTTTCGCGGGGGTGACGGACAGGGTGGCGTGATGTCGAATGACTAGGACTTGCGGCCCTTGTAGGGGTTCTCGATGGCGTCGACGACGGATTGCAGGACCGCGCGGACCTGGGCCTCGTCGCAGCCCATGAGGATCGCGTCCTCGAAGGCGTCCTGGCAGTACTGGCGAATTTCCTCAAGGTTCTCGTTCAGGACCTTAAGCTTTTCCTCGCAGGACACCAATTCACCGTCCGGCTGACGCCAGGTGATATCCGATCCGATGGGTGAACGTAAGTTGCTCATGGGTCCGTCCGCGGTCCTTGGGCTATCGCGCTGCGCCGGTCCGATGGCCTGGACGCGGCGCTGAGCCCTAAATGTAATATCTTCGCCGCCGGGTGCAAGTCTCCTTGGAGGAGTGGAGTTCAGGCTCCGGCGGCCCGGCTCTTGAAACCACGGTCGTCATCGTCGTCCTTGGGGGCGTCATAGACGGACATGTCGCCTTCTTCCTCGTCGTCCTCTTCCTCAAGGTCCGATGTCTCCGCCAGATGCGGGGCGTAATCCTTGGGCTCCCACGGCAAGGGTGGCGGCGACTTGGGCCGGGCGATATCCATCAGGCGCTCGACACGTGACAGGTTCTTTTCCGTGATCATGGTCAGGCGGTGGGCGCCGCGCGCCTCGTACACGCCCTTGGCCAGGGAAAAGGCCTCGCGGGCGGCCTCAAGCTGACCCGGATCGTGGGTCAGCTTGGACAGCATGAACAGGGCCGAGCCCAGGTTGTTCTGGGTCGCTGCCCACAGCAGCGGATGATCCAGCTTGTGGCGGACTTCCAGGGCGCCGGAGCACGCCTCGATGGCCTTTTCGAACAGTTCCACCGATTTCAACTGCTCGCCCAGGATCGCCGCCGCCTGACCGATGTTGTTCATGACTTCGGCCCAGCGCATGGGATGGTCGATCCGGTTGAAGACCTGCAAGGCGGCCTGATAGTGATTCAGGGCCTGTTTCAACAGGTCCTGGTCGCCTTCCTGGGCATCGATGCGGTAGCAGATTTGCCCCATCCGATTCTGCAGCGCCGCCCATTCCTTGGGATAGGTGTCGCGGGTGAATTGTTCGGCCGCCGCTTCCAGAAGCGCCATCGCCTGGGCCATCGGTCCGGCCGCCTTGTGTTCGTCGTCGGCCGCCATCTCCAGGGTTTCCCATTCGGGGGCCAGGGTCGGCAGAATCGCGCCGAGCGCGCGTTGCGCCACGGCACGGTCGAAGGCGTCGGCGTCATCCTTCAGGAAGGCGATGGCCTGACCGTAGATGTCGGCGGCCATGCGATAACCCTCAAGCTGTCCGGCCGGGCCCGACTGAAGCGTCAGCAGGTTGGCGAAAAATAGCCGGGCGATGGCACGGTCGCGGTCCGTGATGTCCGGTGCCGTGCCCAGGGCTTCGATGGCCGGGGCCGCGCGTTCCATGGCCTGGGGCAGAACATTGGCGAGGCGACTCTTCTTGACCTCGGTCAGCGGGATTGTCGCGGTCAGGGCGACGGCTGTCGCCAGGGCCGTCAGGGCGGGGTCCGGCTGGGCCGGCAGCACCAGCGCCTGGGCCGCATGGAACATCCCGGGCGGGTCCTCGTTCTGGATGCCCAAGGGCAGGAACCGCAGGGTCAGGCGCTTGCCGGCGGCATCCAACTCGAAGCAGATCAGGACGTCCGCCTCGACCTGTGCCAGGGCCTGGCGCGCCGCCCAATGCAGGCGGTTCGCGCGATCTTGGGGTTCCGTGTCCTCAGGAAGAGTGAGGGGTTTCTTCAGGGGTCGGGCACGTACGCCCTCCAGTTCGGCGAAGGCGTCGAGAATCAGGGTTTCAGGGTCCGACGCGGTGTCGCTATCGGCGTTGAAACCTTCCGTGGCCTGGCCTTCGGAGGGCAGGGCCGCAACGCGGACCTCGATGCGGGTCGGGTCGGCGGGCTGGCTCGCCTCCTTGATCTGGCGGAACCAGCCGAACAGGGAAAACCGGCGGCGGGGGGCGCCGCTGTCATGTGCGGCAAGGGGGGCGAGCAGGCGGGCCAGTAGGCCAGGCCCCTGAACCGGCGCTTTGACCAGGGCCAGGGCTTGCTGGTCAAGCGGGCGCAGGGTTACCGTGCCGGCGGCGATCGCTGTCGATTTGTGGCGGCCGTGCGCGACATCCGCGTCGCCCAGGGTCTTGCCCGGGCCGAGAATGCCCAGATGCTTTTCCTTGCCGTCGACCTCGGTCATCAGTTCGACCTTGCCGGCGATGATGGTGAAGGCACGGGTCGCCGGATCCCCCTCACGGAAGATGATGTCCTTGTCGCGGAATTGTTGTTTCCTGCTGCTCACGGACCTTGCCTGCTTGTTGAACGCTATCCGTCAATGCGCCGGTTGTTCGATCCAATCGGTGCCTGCCGCGGCGCTGGACGATTGCCGCCCCGTCCATTAAACAGAAAGAAGGTTTACCCTTGTTTAAGGCCGATCTGCTTCATTATCGCGGTCGAATTCAGGGATATGGCCGGGGACAGGGAAATGTCGAAATCGGCGTCCTGTGAGCGAGTGAGGGGCTGTTTTGTATAATAAGTTCAAGGGATTGTGCTGGGGCCTGGGGCTCTGCATGGTGGCTGTGTCCGGTGCCCAGGCGGATAGTGCGTCGACCGGATACGACATCCGAATTCTGATGGGCAAGGCCCATCCCTTCGCCGCTCGTCCGGCCAAAGAGTGGGACCAAGCTCGGCCGGGACAGCCTGCCGCAGGGCGCGTGGCCCAGCCGGTTTATGCCCCCATGCCGGCGCGCCCCGCCCCTCGGCCCCAGGTCCGCCCGGTTCCGGCCTCCGCGCCGGCGCCTCAGCCGCAGGCCGAACCGATGACGCGGGTGTCGTCGAAAACGGGGCCGCTGTGGCCCGGCGGTACGGAACGGGGAGCCCGCGCCAGTTCGCGCGGCAAACCGCTCGGCGGCATTATTTCCGAAATTTCCATCGGCGCCCTGATTCACGACGATGGGCCGTTTTCCAACTCCAAGGAAGACGGCTACGACGGGCATATTGAAATCCGCTTCGCTTCGCCGAAATTCCTCGACCTGATCTGGAGCCCGGAGCCCCACATCGGCGCCAACATCAATTCCGAAGGCGACACCAGCCAGGTGTTCGTGGGGCTCAGCTATGAATGGAACCTGTGGAAGGGGCTGTTCGCCGGGCTCAGCGTCGGCGGCGCCTATCACGACGGCGAAACGGATTCAGGGGCGGCCGACAAGAAGGACCTGGGCTGTCATCTGTTGTTTCGGGAATCGTTCACCCTCGGCTGGCAGCTGACCGAGCATCACAAGATCGCGGCCATCTTCGACCATATCTCGAACGCCAAGATCTGTGATTACAACGAAGGCCTGGAAAACATCGGCCTGCGTTACAGCTACCGCTTCTAGAACCGAATTCAGGCCCCGTTGCCGCGCCGCACCCGGGCCCGCAGGTCGCGCCGGGTCTGGTCCAGCAATGCCGACCAGTCGCCCCGCCGTTCCGTGCGCAGGATGCGCATGGTCGGATACCAGGGCGTGGTATCGCCCGAGGTGCCCCAACGCCAATCGGGCGAGGCCGGAGCGATCAGCCAGGTTTCCTTGCCCAGCGCACCGGCCAGATGGGCGACGGCGCCATCGACGGCGATCACCACATCCATCTGATCGATATAGGCCGCTAGGCCAGCCAGCCCGCCGGCCCGCCGCGCCACGTCAATGATCAGGGCGTCCGATCCCTGTGCCTTCAAATCCCCCGCCGCCGGTCCCGTCTGCAGGCCGAACAACGTGACTCCGGCCAGGCCGGCCAGGTCGAGGAACGGGCGCAGACCCGGTGTCGGCGTGACATGGGCCGGCGTCCGCTCGTCCTCCCAGGCGATCCCGATCTTCAGGAAGTCGCCGCCCGGGGGCAGGCGAAAGGCCCCGGGATCGGGCGGGGTGATGTAGGGGGTCGCGGCCGGCACCTTGGCGGCGGTCGTCTTGAAGATGGCGGCAAGCGACAGCAGCGGCGCATGCAGATCGAATTTCGGCAGGGCGGCGCCCTGGATCACCAACTTGTCGACGCCGGGCACGGTGGCCAGCAGATCAGCCAGCGCGGCGGGCGCTTCGAGAACGACATTGGCGCCCTGGGCCTTGATCATGGGAATGTAGCGGGCGAACTGGATGATGTCGCCCGGTGTGCCTTCGCAGGGCACCAGCACGATCTTGCCCTTGACCTTGGCGCCGGTCCAGCGCGGCGTGTCCATGCCGCGCAATTGGAAGCGACGCATCCGGAAACGGGCTTCCAGGTCCTTGAAGCCTGCGGCATATTCGCCTGCCAGCAACAGTGACCGTCCGCGGTCGAGCAGGCTTGGGATATGGTCCGGGTTGTGGTCGAGGGCGCGTTCGAAACAGTCGAGAGACTGATCGCGGCGGCCAAGGTCGCGCAGCGCCACGCCCAGGTTGTGCAGGGTGTCGGAATTTTTCGGGTCCAGATGCACGGCCTGTTGGTGGCTGGCCACCGCGGCCTCGAACCGGCCCAGGTCACGCAGCACGTTGCCCAGGTTGGAATGGGATGTCGCGTTGCGCGGCTTCAGCGCGATGGCCCGCCGATAGCAGGCGACGGCCGCTTCCGGCCGGCCGGTGGCGCGCAGCACCACACCCAGGTTGTTGTAGGCCTCGGCCAGATTGGGGTTGAGGGCGAGGGCCCGGGTGTAATCGGGGATCGCCTCTTCCAGGCGGCCGTTCCGTTGATGGTCGGAGCCGATGGCGAACAGGCGCGCGGCTTCGCGGTCGCGCAGGGCCGTGCGTTCTTCTTCCGGAAGAGACTCCCATGCGGCGCGGGCGTCATTGACGTCCACCGGGGATTGATCCGGGCTGGCGCGGTCGTCGGCGGCCATCAGTCCTCCACGATATCAGCGGCCCCTTGTCCGCTGTCGCTAGTGTTCATCCGATCCGCCATAGCCCCGTTTCGGTGATCTTCAGGCAGGTCGGAGAAGTGATCTGTAACCACGCTCCCCTCGCGCGCACATATTGAAGTGTCCACAACGGAACCGCAAGCCTCGTAACCTACGAGGATTACAATAAAACTCGGCGGTTCGGGTGGCCTGTCAGGTCCGTGTCAGATAAGTGCCAGAACGTTTTCCGGTGGCCGCCCGAGAACCGCCTTGGCCCCCTTCACAACGATCGGCCGTTCAATGCACCGGGGATTGGCGATCATGCCCTTGATCAGCGTGTCTTCGTCCATGTCCTTGGCGAGGCCGGCCTCCTTGGCCTCGGCCTGGCGCAGGATGTCGGCGGCTTTCAGGCCGAGTTTGCGCAGCAGGTCCTTCATCTCGTCCACCGTGGGCGGGGTGTCCAGGTACAGCACGATGTCCGGTGCGACGCCGTTGTCTTCCAGCAATTGCAGAGTCTGGCGCGATTTGCTGCACTTCGGGTTGTGATAGATGGTGATGCCCATGGCTTGGGGTCCTTACCTTTCTCGCTTACTCGACCGGCGGGGCCGGGGGTGGCTGGAAGATTTCCGGCGCGTCGTCGCCCGGCAGGCTTTCCACATAAATCGATTGGCTCGGGAAGGCAAAGGCCGCCCCGGCACCGTGGACAATATCCATGACCTTGTAGGCCAGGTGTTCCTTGATCTCCAGATACTCGCCCCACTTCGTCGTGATGGTGAAGCAATAGACCATGATGTTGATGGAGGAATCGCCGAAACTGTCGATTCGCACAAAGGTCGAGACATCCGTGGCTGGTGCGAACTCTGGCGTTTCCTCGAGATAGGCCGCGATCTGGTCGCGGATCACGCGCAACTGGTCGACCGAGGTGCGGTATTCGACCCCGATCAGCCATTTGATGCGGCGATGGGTCATGGCGGTGAAGTTGATGACTGCCGTGTCCGACAACTGGGAATTGGGCACCATGACCGGCGCCTTGTCGAACCGGCGAACCATGGTGGAGCGGAATCCGATGGTTTCGACATGGCCTTCGACCACGCCTTCGACATGGATCCAATCGCCCTTGTGGAAGCGTTTTTCGGCCAGGATCAACAGGCCCGCGATCAGGTTCTTGAACAGGTCCTGCGCGCCCAGCGCCACGGCGACCCCGATCAGGCCGAACCCGGCAATGATCGGGCCGACCTTGATGCCCCAGATTTCCAACACCGCCGCCGCGCCGATGATGAACACCAACACGCGGATCGCACGCGCCATCCATTCCACCAGTTCCGTGGAAAAGATCCGGTCGAGGCGATGGAGAAGCACGCTCAAGGGATCGACGGCCCGGTAAAGCGCCCAGAAAATGGTGAAGGCAATCAGCGAGCGCACCAGGTTCGACGCCATCTGGTCGGGCGTGCCCGCGAGTTTGAGGACCTGGAAGGCGAAGAACAGGCCCATGACCACGGGCACGAAGCGGACCGGCGGTTCGATAGCGGCCAGAATCTGGTCGTCCAGGGTCCAGGGCGTGCGCTTGGTCATCATGCGCAGCCAACCCATGAGGAAGCGGGTCAACAGACCGCGCAACATCAGGAAGACGAGGAAAATCCCCAGGGCGGCGGCCATGCGGCCGACGTCGATGCCGATCACGCCGTGCTGCCACACGTCGACAACCAGATTCCAGAACTCGGTCATGTCTTTCATAACAGTTGTTTATTGTATGTTGGGGCTGCTTGACTAGACTGTTGCCCGGATAAAACTGCTTCTTGGGGGCGAGGGCGGGGTCGTCCCGCACTGTGACAACCAAGGGGAGCCGAATGGGCCTGTCCCGTACTACTGCATTTGTGGCAGCCCTGATCGGGGCCATGGCCTCGTCGTCTTCCGCATGGGCTTCGGCCTGCATCGCCTCGAAGGGCGGGGAAGCGCCGGTCCCCTACACGTCGCCGGCCGAGAGCGCCAATTTTGTCTACAAGATCACCTATAATCCCCATTCCAGGACTCCGGACGTCTCTCATCGGCGGTTCCGTGTCAAATCCATCACCGGTGATAAGGTCCGCTGGTATCGGGAGCCCATGCATGGCAAAGGCCCCATTCAGGATGTCACCTTGTACCGCGCCTTTGCCGGGGTTGCCGCTGGCGGCGGGTGGGAGTTCAAGTTCGATGCGGCCATCTACGACACGCTGTGGCCGCTGAAACAGGGAAACAGTGTCGACTACGTGGCCGACGCCATCCAGAACGGCGAGTTGAAGTTCAAGCAGCGCATTCAAATCTGTGTCCGCGGGTCGAAGACCCTGAAACTGTCGGCGGGCGATTTCCAGGCGCATTTGGTCGATATCACCATCAGCCTTTTTGACGCGGTTAAGGAACAGCCGTGGGACCGGCTTGAGACCAGTGCATGGTACGTGCCCAAGTTCGGTACGGCGCTGTTGATGGACGATCATTTCTACAAAAAGAACAAGACGGTGCTGACGCAACGGCGCGAGGCGGTCGAGACGCCCAGCCCCGTCAGCGTCAAGAAAATGGAAAGCGAACGGCCCGCCGAAGCGGCCCCGCCGAATTTCCAGTTCCCGGGCATCAACACCAAATAGGCTGTCGAGGTTGGTTCAGGGTTAGGTCAGGGCCGCCGGACGGGGGGTGAAATTTTCCCTGGCGAAGGCGACACGACTTGTAACCTCGGCCAGGGTATCCGGCGCCGATTGTAATCGGGCCTCCACCTTGGCAAGCCGCAGGCCCAGGCCCTCGCCGTTGGCGATCTGAATGCTTAGGCCCGGGCGGGCGTTCAATTCCAGCATCACCGGCCCGCGTTCGGAATCCAACACCATGTCGATGCCCTGATAGCCCAGATGGGTCAGGTCGAACGACCGTGCCGCATGGTGCAATAGGATATCCCAATGGGGGATCTGCACATCCGACACGGGGGCGCCCGTATCGGGATGGGTGGTGATGATGCGGTCGTGCCACACGGCATTCAGGGTCCGGCCCGATGTCATGTCGATGCCGGCGCCGATGGCGCCCTGGTGCAAATTGGCCTTGCCCGACGATTGTTCGGTCGGCAGGCGGGTCATGGCCATCACCGGCACGCCTTGGAACACGATGATGCGGATGTCCGGCACGCCCTGAAAGGCGATGTGCTTGAACAATGGATCGAAACGGATGCGGTATTCGATCAGCGCCTTGTCCGGTTGGCCGCCCAGGGAAAAGGTTCCGGCCAGGATATTGTTGATGTGAAAGCGCATTTCGTCCGCCGACATGACGGTGCCGTTCGCCAGGCGGAACCCGCCGCCGTCGCGGCCCACGACCACAAGAATCCCGTCGCCGCCGCTGCCTTCGGCCGGTTTGACCACGAAATCCTCATGATCCCGGACGATGGCGTCGAAGGTGCGGACTTCGTGCGGATATTCGATGACACCGAACAGGGGCGGCACGGCGATGCCGGCGGCCTCGGCCAGGCGCTTGGATTTCAGCTTATCGTCGACCAGGGGGAAATACCTGCGCTGATTGTGGACCAATTGGTACTCCGCATTGCGCCAGTTGAGGCCGAGAACCCCGTTGGCGCGAAGGCGCCGGTAAAGATCGACAATCTCCATCCTAAGGCTGCCTACCCGCGAGCGGCCTGAAACGGTAAAGCTCCGTCAGACGGTAGCCGGAATAGCGGCCCAGCAGCAGCACCGCCGCCAACACCACCAACAGCAGTTCCGGGAATTGGAAGAACAGGTGTTCGACCAGCGGATGGCTCATCAACAGGTAGCAGACCGTGGCCATGACCAAACTGCCGACCCCCTGTTGCACGGCGTCGCGGGGGCCGCGCTCGTCCCAGATCACGGACATGCGTTCCACCGTCATGGTCAGGATGACCATGGGGAACAGGGCGACCGACAGGCCGCCGGCGAGACCCAGTTGGGCGCTGGCGACGCTGAGCACGGCCATGGCCCCGACCACCACGATCAGCACGGCCGCCAGGCGCGGCACGACGAGCAGGCGCAAGTTCTCCATCCACAGGCGGATCGCCAGGCCGATGGCGACGATCACGGTGAATAGAACGATGCCCCACAGAAGCTGCGTTTCACGGAACGCCAGGGCGATCAGCACGGGCATGAAGGTGCCGAAGCTTTTCAGCCCGATCACGTTGCGCAGGACGACCAGCAGCAACACCCCCAACGGCACCACCAGCAACACGCGGTAAACTTGCTGCACTTCCAGCGGCAGGGACGTCAGGGCCGAGGTCACAAGGTTCTTTGCCTGGGTGCGGTCCTGCGACAGGCTGTCGACGATGGACTGGTCCGCCGCCCGCTCGACCGTGATGCGCAGCTTGGGAAGGCTGCCGCCGTCGACCTGGGCCAGCTTGGCCGCGCCCCGCCACCAGGGGAACCAGCTTGCCGGGACCTGCGGGGCCGCCGGGTCGGCGGTCATGCGCCGCCAGGCGCCGGCTTCGGCGACCTCCAGCCAATGGACCGTGTGCACGGTCTTCTGCCCCTCGGCCAGGGCGATGCCGTGGACCGATCGCGCCTGAATCCCGCCCAAGGCCAGCACGCCGGCCGCGACATCGACAATACGCTCCGTACCGGCGCTTTTGCCCAGCAGACTGCGCGCCGCGTCGTCCGGGTCCGCCGCCGCCAGTCGCCTGATCAGGGCCTCCGCCATGTCGGCCGCGGTTTTCCCCTCGCCGCGAATCTGGTCGAGCAGAGCCCGCGCCGCGACCAGGCGCAGACCCTTCCACGGCGGCGGCTGGACCGGTGCCGGTTCGGCCACGGGCGGCGTGGCGGGCGGTTCCGCCCGGTGGATCAAAAATCGGAAATAGACCGTCTGCGGTCCCTTGGCCTGACGCCGGGTCAGGCGGGCCATGCGGCCGTCGGGCGTGAGATCCGTGGTCAGGGCATAGCCGCGCGACACGAAACTTTGGTCGAGAATCGTATAGGTCCGGGTGTTGCGCGGAATGAACAGGCGCACGGTTGCCGGACCGCCGGCGGCCTGAAAGGCGACCCGGGTTTCGACGGCCCAATTGTCCGGCGCGTCGCCGGGACTTAGGGGGAATTCGAGGGCCAGGACCTTGTAGGCAAACAGCGCCAGCCCCGCCGCCGCGAACAGGGCGGCCAGGACATAGACCGTGCGGTTCCTCATTTTGCGGCCTCGTCGCAGGTGGGGTGGGTCAGGCCCGATTGCGATACGTCGACCACATAGGCACCGGTGAGGAAACTCGCCCCCAGCAGCATGCGGTAAGTCAGCTTGGGCCGCTCAGCCAGGTTGACCTCGACCGCGCGGGCGATGTCGCCGACGCAAAGGGTCATCAAGACCACCGGACGGTTCTGCGTACTGCCGGCGCGGTGTATCTCGGCCATGCGATGCAGTGGCCGTTCCAGGGTTCGGCGGCCGCCGTTGTCGAGCCGCAGGGTGAAACGGATCCAGGCCACCCCCTCGCGCTCGAAGGTCTGCCAGTCCCGGGTGTCGAGGGATGAATTCTCGGCCCCCGTGTCAACCTTGGCGCGGATGTCGATGGCTTCCGGTTGAATGCGGACGGTTTCGATCAGGCCGGTGGTTTTCAGCGCGCCGTCCGCCTGAACGGATGCGGCGCCTGTCATCAGGGCGGCCCAGAGCCCGAAAATTACCGGCATGCGTGGCGTCATCCGTCCCTCCCGGACCGGTCTCAGGCCATTGTTCCCGAATTCCGGGCCGGCGGCAAACCCTAGACGTCGTCGAGCATCCGGGTCAGGTCATCGACGGTCTCGGCCTCGATCACGCGCCGCGCCGTGTCGTAATCGAACCCAGCGCGGGCCAGGGTCGCCAGGTCCTTGTCGCGCCGCTCCGCCCGCTTGTCCGGGGCGGCATAGGGGCCCAGCCGGCGGCGCCGGGCCAGGGCGGCGGCGGCGGCCAGGTCGGGTTCGGGCGTGTCTTCCGTTGCGGCGGCAAGGGCCTTGTCGATGTCGTCCGCACCCACGCCTTTCTGCATCAGTTTGAACCGCACACCCTTCATCGGTGTGCCCCGGCGCAGCATGTCGCCGGCTCGGGCCTCGGCATAGGCGGCGTCGTCCAGCAGGCCCGCCCGCTGATAGCGTTGGATCAGGTCCTCGACCCAGGCGGCGCCTTCTTCCGGGTCGGTGCCGTGATGGCGGGCGGATTTATCGACCCGGCGCATCAGCACCCGGCGCAGGTTTTCGGCGGAGGTCGCGAAGCGGGCAAGGTAATGCAGGGCCGCGTTGGCAAGATGGCTTTGCGTCGCCTTCTTGGGCCCCCGGGGCTTGCGTTTGGCACCCTTGGCGGGCGCCGGATCGTCGGAACCGATTGGACTCTCCATGGTCATATCTTATAAGGAGCCCGATGATGCGTGACCAGACACCCCTTGCCGCCCTGCCCGACATGCCGTCCGCGACCGACGGCATGCCCCCCATGGGGGCGGTCAACTGGATCGGGCTGAAGACGCTTTACATGCGCGAGGTGCGGCGCTTCATCAAGGTCTATACCCAGACCCTGGTCGCGCCGCTGATCACGACCATGCTGTTCCTCGCCGTGTTTGCCCTGGCGCTGGGCGGCGATCACCGGGTCGTCGCCGGCATGCCGTTCATGACCTTCCTGGCGCCCGGCCTGATCATGATGGCGATCGCCCAGAACGCCTTCGCCAATACGTCGAGTTCCCTGATGATCGGCAAGATCCAGGGCAACATCGTCGACAGCCTGATGGCGCCCCTCAACGCCCATGAACTGACGTTCGGCTTCGCCATCGGCGGCATGACGCGGGGCGTCGCCGTCGCCGTCGTCGTCGGCGTGGCCATGGCGCTGACCGTGGACCTGGGCCTGCATGATGCGTTCTTCGTCGTCTATCATGCGGTCATGGGGGCCTTGATGTTGTCGCTGCTGGGTTTGGCGGGGGGCATCTGGGCCGACAAGTTCGACCATATCGCGGCGGTCACCAACTTCGTCATCACGCCGCTGTCGTTCCTGTCGGGAACCTTTTATTCGATCGAACGCCTGCCCCAGGGCATCCAGATCGCGGCCCATTTCAATCCCTTCTTCTACATGATCGACGGCTTCCGCTACGGCTTCATCGGCCATGCCGACGGCAACCTGTGGATCGGTGTCGCGGTCATGGCGGTGATCAACGCGGGCCTGTGGTGGCTTTGTACCTGGATGTTCCGCACGGGCTACAAGCTGAAGGCCTGAGGCCGGTGCGCAAGCCGTCGCCGAACGGTCATCTTGCCGCCGTTGACAAGGGGGCACGAGATACCGATACTCGGCGGCTTTCCTGGTAAGGAAGATGGTTGAAGCTCCTGGAAAACGGGGGCTTTTTTCCGTTTTGACACGTTGAGCCAAAGGAGAGCGAAATGATCAGCGCCGTCATGCCGACCTACGCACGGACCGCTTTCGCCCTGGTCAGGGGTGAGGGCATGTATGTCTGGGCGGACGACGGCCGACGATTCCTCGACATGGGGTCGGGGATCGCTGTCAATTCGCTTGGCCATTGCCATCCGAAACTGGTCGCCGCGCTGACCGAACAGGCCAACACCCTGTGGCATGTTTCCAACCTGTACCGCATCGCCGGGCAGGAACGGGTCGCCGAAATTCTGGTCGCCAATTCCTTCGCCGATACGGTGTTCTTCAACAACTCGGGCGCCGAGGCGGTGGAAGCATCCATCAAGATGGCGCGGCGCTATCACCATGGGGCCGGGCGTCCGGAACGCTACCGCATCATCAGCTGCGACGGCTCGTTCCACGGTCGGTCGCTGACCGACCTGGCCGCCGGGTCCAACGAAAAGCACCGCGAAGGCTTCGGCCCCATGCCCGAAGGCTTCGACCATGTGCCGTTCGACAACCTGAACGCCATGCGCGCCGCGATCACCGATCAAACGGCGGCGATTTTGGTCGAGCCGGTGCAGGGCGAAGGCGGCATCAAGGCGCCGTCGCCGGGTTTCCTCAAGGGCGTGCGCGAGATGTGCGACGAGTTCGGCATCCTGATGGTGCTGGACGAGGTGCAGACCGGTAACGGCCGCACGGGCAAGCTGTTCGCCCATGAATGGGCGGGCGTGACCCCGGACATCCTGGCCACGGCCAAGGGTCTGGGCGGCGGGTTCCCCGTCGGCGCCGTGTTGGCGACCGAGGCGGCGGCCAAGGCCATGACGGCGGGCAGTCACGGGTCGACCTTCGGCGGCACGCCGCTTGCCATGTCGGCGGTCGGCGCCATGCTGGATGTGGTTCTGGCCCCCGGCTTCCTGCCCCGGGTCGATAAGATGGCCCGCGTGCTGTGGGACAAACTCGGCGCCGTTGTCGCCAAGCATCCGACCGTGCTGACCGAAGTGCGCGGCCAGGGCCTGATGGTCGGCATGCGCTGCGCCGTGGAAAACAGCATCCTGGTCGGCAAGATGATCGACAACGGCGTGCTGACCGTGCCGGCGGGCGACAACGTCGTGCGCATGCTGCCGCCGATGATTCTCGAAGAAAGCCACATCGACGAGGCGGTCCAGGCTCTCGACAAAAGCTGCGCCGAAATCGCGGCGGACATGGCCAAGGAGAAGGCGGGATGAGCGGTCTCCGCCATTTCCTCGATATTGATCAGGCCGACGCGGGCACCCTGCGCCGGATTCTCGACCGCGCGGCCGCGATGAAGAAGAACGGGGCGGCCGCTTCGGCGTCACCGTCCCTGGCCGGAAAGACGCTGGTCATGATCTTCGAAAAACCGTCGACCCGCACCCGCGTGTCGTTCGAGGTCGCGATCCAGCAGCTGGGCGGGCGTGCCGTCGTGCTGTCGGGCAATGAATCGCAACTCGGCCGGGGCGAGACCGTGGCCGATACGGCGCGCGTGCTGTCGCGTTATTGCGATGTCATCATGATCCGCACGGACGATCCGCAGAAACTGCACGATCTGGCCGAATACGCCACCGTGCCGGTGATCAACGGCCTGACCGACGCGTCGCATCCGTGCCAGATCATGGCCGACATCATGACCTTTGAGGAACACCGGGGCGACATCAAGGGGCGTACCGTGGCCTGGGCCGGCGACGGCAACAACGTCGCCACGTCGTGGATTCACGGGGCTGCGCGGTTCGGCTACCAATTGCGCCTGGCCTGCCCCGAGGCGCTGTCCCCCAATCCCGAACTGGTGTCCTGGGCGACGGGCGAGGGTGCGGACGTGCAGGTGACCGAAGACACCGAAGCGGCGGTTGCCGGGGCGGATTTGGTTGTTACCGACACCTGGGTGTCCATGGGCGATGCCGACGCGGGTCCGCGCCACAATTTGTTGACACCTTACCGCGTGGATGACCGCCTGATGGCTCAGGCTGCGCCCGATGCCCTGTTCATGCATTGCCTGCCCGCGCACCGCGGCGAGGAAGTGACCGAATCCGTGATCGACGGACCCCAGTCCGTGATCTGGGACGAGGCCGAAAACCGCCTGCATGCGCAGAAGGGTATCCTGGCCTGGTGTCTGGGCGACGTCTGATCGGGCCTTCCGAATGATGGTGAAGGACGCCCCTCATGTTTGACGAAGAGGGCATCCGCGACCTGGAGCGCCGGGCCGCCGAATGCTGGCCGCCGTTCAGCCAGGGCATTCTGGAAGGCTGGCAACTGCGCTTTTCCGAAGGCGTGTCGCGGCGCGCCAATTCCGTTCTGGCGCTTGAGGAAACGGGGTCGAGCGCCCTTGAGCTACGCATCGACGCCGCGGAAAAATTCTATCGCCAGCGCGGTCTGCCCTGCCGCTTTCAGATTTCCGGCGCGGCCGCGCCGCGGGGCCTGGATGCGGTGTTGGAACGCCGCGGTTACACGATCGAAGCCCGCACCCTGGTCATGACCGCCGATGCCGCGTCCGTGGTGAAGAATTTGGCCGACCGTCAGGATATCTGTTTTCGCGCGCGCCTGTTTTCCGGCCCCACCGGGGCTTGGTTCCAGGTCTACGGCGGTGGTCTCGCGCAGGGACGCGAACGCGGCCTGCGCTGCCGTCTGGCCGAGGGCCTTCCGGCGCCGCGGGCCTATGCGGTGGTGGACGACGGGACCGAGCCCGCCGCCGTGGGGGCGGCCGTAATTCGCGATGACTGGGCGTTGATCCTGTGCCTGGCAACACGAGGGGGGGACCGCCGCCGGGGACATGCCGCGCGGGTGTTGGCCGCACTCGCCGCCTGGGCCGCCGATACGGACCGTGACCGCCGCCTGTTCCTGCAGGTGGAATCAGACAATCGTCCCGCCATGGCACTTTATCACTTGGCGGGCTTCCAAGCCGCGCATACCTATTACTACCGAACACAGACACAAGCCGCCCCAAACGATGCCCTCCCAGACGCCGCCGACCAAGACAATGCCTGACGTGACCCTTTCCCTCGACGACGTTGTTCAGCCGTTCCACGTGGACGCGCTGGGCGTCAACGGGCGGGTTGTGCGTCTGGGCCCGATACTCGGCCAATTGGTCGGGCCGCACGACTATCCGCCGGTGGTCGCCGACCTGCTGTCGCAGGTCGTGGTGCTGGCGGCGACGCTGTCCAGCGTGCTCAAGTTCGACGGCGTATTCACCCTGCAAGTCCAGGGTGACGGCCCGGTCGGCCTGGTCATGGCGGATGTGACGTCGGCCGGCGGGGTGCGCAGCTATGCCCGTTATGACGCGGACCGCCTCGCGGCGGTCGATGCCGCGGGCGCCCAGGGGGCGCCGGTGCCGGCGCTGCTTGGGTCCGGCTATCTCGCCTTCACGGTCGACCAGGGCCCGGACACGGACCGCTATCAGGGCATCACCGAACTGGTGGGGGCGACCTTGGCCGATTGCGCTCATGATTATTTCCGCCAGTCCGAACAGCTGGAAACCGCGATCCTGCTGGCGTCCGGCGCCGACCCTCTGGCCGCCGGGGCAATCATGGTGCAGCGCCTGCCGGACAAGCGCGGTGCCGACAAGGACGAGGCCGAGGAAGCCTGGCGCCGGGCGGTGATCCTGATGAGCAGCCTGTCGTCCGGCGAACTGCTCGACCCGGCGGTGACGACGGATCGGTTGCTCTACCGTCTTTACCATCAGGACGGCGTGCGGGTGACCGAGGGCCGGCCCGTGAAACAATCCTGCCGCTGTTCCCGGGACAAGGTCGAAATGACCCTGCGTTCCTTTCCGCAGGCGGAAATCGAGGACATGGCCGAGGACGGCAAGGTCACGGTAATCTGTGAATTCTGCCGCACGGACTACGTTTTCGGCCCGGACCAGATCGAGGCCCTTTACCAGGATTGACCCGGCGGTCCGTCCCGGCAGCGGGGATAATTCGGCCCATGCCTTGATCCTGACACAGGGCTTGCCCAGTATGGTGGGCACCGGGGAAACCATTGGAGCCAGGAAACGACGACCGATGACCTTGACCAGATCACTGACCACCGCCCTTGTCGCCGGCTTTCTGGTGCTGGGCGGTTGCACCACGCCGGACCCCAGCGTCAACCTGCCGGAAATCACCTTCCAACACGCACCGGCTTTGAACCTTGCCGTCGACCGGGTGGAAATCGTCGATGTTCACAAGGCGCCGCTTGCGCCGCCCAACGTGGAACACAAGATGCAGACGCCGCCGGCCAAGGCGATGGCGATCTGGGGCCGCGACAGGATCAAGGCCGTGGGCGGTGCCGCCGGCACGGTCGCGCGCCTGACCATCGAACGGGCGCAGGTGGTGGAAACCAAACTGCCGCGCACCCAAGGCATCAAGGGCGCTTTCACGACGGATCAGGACGCGCGCTACGACCTGGAAATGTCGGCCATGATCGAGGTGTTCGATCCCCAGGGCCGGCGCGTCGGTCATGCCGCGGCGCGCGCCACCCGCAACCAGAGCGTGCCCGAGGACGTGACCCTGAACGATCTCAACAAGACCTGGTTCGCGATGATGGAAGCCGCCCTCAAGGATTTCGACCAAGAAATGGAAACCAACATGCGCCGCTTCCTCGGTAACTGGATGCGCTGACCGGGGTTTAAGGACTTGACCCGACAATGCCGGCTCCGCACCATATGTCCGGACCGCCAATGTCCGGCGAACATCCGTAATCCCTCGACAATCCATTCCATCCCCGCCGGAAGGCCTCCATGCTGACCTTTGCCGCCGCTTGTTTTTTTCTGTTCATCACGCCGGGGCCTGGCGTGTTGTCGCTGGCCGGGGTTGGGTCCGGCTTCGGCTTCGCCCAAGGGCGGCGCTACATGATCGGGCTGTTCCTGGGCACCAACTTCGTGGCGCTGGCCGTGGTCACGGGCCTGGCCGCCGCCGTGTTGGCGGTACCGCATGTGCGCACCGTGCTGCTTTATGCGTCCGCGGCCTATCTTCTGTATCTGGCCCTTCGCATTGCCTTCGCCGGCTCCAAGATCGCCTTCATCGAACGCCAGTCCGCCCCCGGCATAATCGGCGGCCTCATGCTGCAGGCGATCAACCCCAAGGCCTATGCCGTGAATACGGCCTTTTTCTCGGGCTTTGCGTTCATGCCGGACAATCTGGTCATGGAACTCGCGATCAAGTTCGCGATCATGAACGCGATCTGGATCTGTATCCACTTCCTCTGGCTATGGGCCGGGGTGACCCTGCATCGTCTGGACCTGCCGAAACGCACCCAATTCGCGATCAACGTCGCCATGGCGTTGTCCATGCTGGCGGTCGTCGCCCTTGCGGTGTTGGCCCAGCAGTAGGCACCGTCGTCAGACGGGTGCCGCCTAGTCGGGCTGCGTCTTGGCGTAGGAGGACAGGGTCTCGGCGTTGGTGATGACGATGCTGGTTGTCTCAATGGCGATGGCGCCGCTGTCTTCCAGTTTTTGCAGGGCATTGGCGACCGATTGCCGGGTCGCGCCGATCATATGCGACAGCTTCGATTGCTTGATCAGGCCGACCCGCAGCATGCCGTCCCCGGATTTTTTGGCGTTCTGCGCCAGTTCCGAAATCAACAGGGCGACCCGTTCCGTCGTCGTATGGGTCGCCAGGGTCTGCGCCAGTTTCGAATAGCGTTGGCCCTTGAAACCCAGGCATTCGATCAGCGCCAGGGCAAAGGGGGGAGAATCCCGGATGAAGGCCTTGAGATTGTCGTGGTCCAGGTAGAGGGAGCGCACGGTGCCGAGCGCGCGTGCCCCCCACATGTGTTCATGATCGCCGAACACGTAGGGTCCGCCCACGAAATCGCCGGCCTGCCAGGAGCCGAGGATCAGTTCGCGGCCGCCCGGGCTTTCGAACATGCTTTCGACGGTGCCGGCGGTGATGATGTGGATGCCGTTGGCCTTGTCGCCCTGACGGATCAGAAAGCTTCGGTTGCCGTAATCACGGCTGATCGCGCGGCGGATGGTTTCCTGCTTCGTGTCCGCGTCGAGGATGTCCAGCAGATACCTGCCGGTGTTCGGTGGGGGATCGTCTTGCGGCGTCATCAACATGTGGCGGGCCGATCACAGGGGGCATGGGCCAAGTGTCTCTTGGGTCGCGGGAATCAGTAGACCGCATCGCATCATGGCTGGCAAATTTTTCATGAGCGGGTGCACAAAAAACCGCCCGCCGGGATGCAGGACCCGGCGGGCGGCTTGATCACAGAGCAGGCTATTCGAGAATGGACTGCAAATAGTCCGGGCGCATGAAATCGGCGAACTGTTCGCGGGTCAGCTGCTTGGGCAGGCGTTCCTGTTCGACCAGGAAGGACGAGGTCGACAGCAGGGTATTGACGAATCCGGACCCGGCCTTCGATTTTCCGGTGCCCATGTAGGCGTCGGTCACCTGCTTGGCGCAGGGCACCATTTCCGTGCCCTTCATCATGCGCGTGGCGTCTTCGAGCGGCAGTTCGAGTTCCTTGGCGATGATCGCGGCGGTCTTGCTCGGGTTGTTCAGCCAGTAATCGATCCCGGCGCATTCGGCCTTGAGGAACTTCTTCACGTAGTCCGGATACTTGGCGGCGAAATCGTTCATCACGACGCCGACGTCCCAGGTGGGATATCCGCGCGACGCCATGATGCCGGACGTCATGAAGATATGGCCGCCGTTCTTGACCGCCTTGTTCAGGTTCGGCTCCCAGAACCAGGCCGCGTCGATGTCGCCGCGGGTCCAGGCGACGGCGATGTCGTTGGGGCGCAGGTCGAGAATTTTCATCGACGCCGGGTCGAGACCTTCGTCGGCCAGGGCCTTCAGCAGCAGGTAGTGGGTCGTCGATCCGAACGGGGCGGCCAGGGTCTTGCCCTGCAGGTCCTTGAAGTTCTTGATGTTGGCTGAGGTGCGCACGGCCATGGCTTCGACATAGTCGAGCATGTTGAGCACCATGATGCCCTGGATCGGCAGGCCGCGGGTCACGCCGATGGCCGTCGGCGGGTTGCCGAGACCGCCGAAGTCAACCTGCTTGGCGGCGATCGCGCGCAGCATGTCGCCGCCGCCGCCGACCTTGATGTACTTCACTTCGACGCCCGGCATTTCCTTCTGCACCAGGCCCAGGGACTTGGTCACCAGCTGGGCGTTGACCAGGTTCAGATATCCGACGGTGACCGTCTTCGGGGCGTCGGCCATGGCCGTCGCGGATAGGGCGGCGGAGACGGCAAGGGCCGTCAGGGTCTTTATAAGTATCTTCATCGTAGTCTCCTATTCTCTTCCCTGTTGTCGGTTGGTGAGAGACGACCCCTTCGTTGGCGGTGCGCCGTAGTTAGGCGTTGGTTCGTTGACGGCGCGTCCACGGCATCAGAAGCTTGCCGACCAGGCGCATGATGACGTCCAGCATCACACCGGTCAGGCCGAGCACGATCAGGCCCATGATGACGACGTCGCTGAGCAGAAACTTGGCGGCGTCCCAGATCATCCAGCCGATCCCGGCCGTCGCGGCGACGATCTCGGCCGCGACGAGAACGGTGTAGGTGAAGCCCAGCGAAATGCGCATGCCGGTCAGGATGATCGGCCCGGCGCCGGGCAGGTAGACCTGGAACAGCAATTGACGCCGGGTGGCGCCCAATGATCTGGCGGCGCGGACATAAATGGGATCGATGGTGGTGACCGCCTGAATGGTTGCGATGATGATGCCCGGCAATCCGGCCAGGAACAGCAGCGCCAGTTTCGATTCCTCGCCGATGCCCAGCCACATGACCAGCAGTGTGTACAGGCCCAGGGGCGGCAACGGCCGGTAGAATTCGATGGCGGGGTTGAACACGGCGTTGGCGGCGCGGGAAACACCCATGGCGATTCCCAGCGGAATGCCGACCAGGCAGGCCAGGCTGAACCCGGCCATGATGCGGTACAGGCTTGTTCCCACATGTTCCAGCAGCGTCGATCCCTGGTATCCCTTGGTCGCGACCTTGATGAAGGAATTGAAGACGGCGGCCGGATGGGGCAGGAACAGTTCGTTGGCGAACCCGAATTCGGTGACGAAGACCCAGGCGGCGAACATGAACGCCACCGAACAGGCGCTCAACATCTGGTACCGCGACGGCGTCTTCAGCCAACGGGGCCGGGGGTCCGCGAACGCTCGGACAGCGCCTCCATCCACCTTTTCCGTCATTGCCGGATACCGAGGATGTCCATGATGGTCAGGGCGTAGATCTTCGCCGCCGTGACGGACTTGGGCACGGAAATGCACTCGTTCACGGGCGCCCAGCCGTCTTCGCCCGGCCCGAAGGTCACCGCGTTCATGCCGGCCTCGCGGAACCGGATGGTGTCGTTGAAGGCATTCTTGCGGTTGATTCGGGGCTCGTCCCCCATCAGGCGGCGGTAGGACCGGCGGATCGAAACGCAGGGCTGTTCGTCTGCGCCGACGGCCTTGGTAGCCTCGACGAACA
>CAXAVJ010000005.1:0-76462 GCA_963972065.1 uncultured Rhodospirillaceae bacterium | reverse complement strand
GTCACGGGCGACGCGGCGGGCGTCGCGGCTGAACAGTTGCGATTGGGATCGGGTCACGCCGAACACGGCGTCGCCGAGGTTGCACACGTCGATCCGCGCGGAGATGTCGCTTTTCGGTGTGCTTCCATCCGGCGCCAGCAGGTCGAACAGAACGCCCATGTTTTCGTTCCAGGCATCGAAGCGATCCTTGGACTCGAAAAACGCCGTGTCGAAATGCGCGATATCTATTTGGGCACGGGGTTTGCTGGACGGCATAGGCTTGCCTTAGTTGTTATCTGCGCCGGGGCAAAGGCGATTATTCGAACAACATAATGGACAAGACAGCCCGTATATTCCCACGAAACAAAGCGTAAGCCGGTTTGAACGGAATAACAATTGAATTGGGACGCCCGGACAAGTTTGAAGCCGCCCCGCCCAAGTACACTCAGCCCTGAATTGCGCATTCAAGCTGCAACGCGGTGGTCATCAAAAATTGTCGGCACCCTTGAAACACCAGGTATTCCGCCAGGCGGCCCTGGACCGGCTTTCATCCCCCGAACAATTGGATCGGCTGGTCAGGGTGACGGACCCGGCCGGATGGCTTGCATTGGGCACGGTGGCGGTGATTTTGACCGCGATCGTGACCTGGGGCATCTGGGGGAAAGTTCCGGAACAGGTGGATGGCAAAGGCATTCTGGTCAACACCGGCGGACGCGTGCTGGACGCCATGAGCCCGTCCGAAGGCACGATTGCGAAACTGTCCGTCCGGCAGAACGATCTTGTCGAAAAGGACCAGGAAATCGCGGTTATCGAACAGATCGCGCTGCGCGACGAGTACAGGGGCGCCAAGGAAACCCAACTGGAACGGGAAGCCGAGAAGCGCCAGATCATGGATACCTTCGCGCGTGAATTCGGCCTGAAGCAGAAGAATTTCGCCGAACAGGCCACCGCGCAACAGCAGATCATCGCCGCCGCGGAACAGCGCGCGGCCTATCTGAAAAAAACGATTGCCGGGCGCGAAACCTTGGTCGCGAAGGGCATCCTGCCGCGTGACAAGGTCGAGGAACTGCGAACCGACTACAACAAGGCCCTGCAGGACGTCAGCGCCGCCCGCAATCGCATTCTGGAACTGGAATCCGAAACCCTGACCCTGCGGTCGAACCATGCCAAAGAGATCACCAAGATCGACCAGCAGATCGCCGATGCGGCGCGCTCCGTCCGCGAAAAGGAAAACAGCCTGCAGAGAAACGGGCGGGTTCTGGCCCCGGCATCCGGCCGGGTTGTCGAACTCAAGGTGTTCGAGGGTGCGGTCATTCAGCCCGGCGCCCCCGTCGTGAGCATCGCCACGTCGGGCAGCGCCCTGCAGGCGGTGGTCTACATTCCGACCAAGGACGGCAAACGGGTGCGGCCCGGCATGACCGTGCGCGTCGCCCCGTCATCCGTGAAGAAGGAGGAATTCGGGACGATCATCGGCACCGTGTTGCAGGTTTCCGAATTTCCGGTCTCCAAGCCGGGCATGCTGTCGTCGCTTCAGAATGAACGCCTGGTCACCGAATATTCGAAGGACGGCGCGCCCTATGAGGCGCGGATCGACCTGCACGCCGATCCGGCGACGATCAGCGGCCTTGAATGGACCTCGGGCTCGGGCGCCGGCATTGCGATCACGTCCGGGACAACCGTCGAGGCCGAAGTCACCGTTGCGGAACCTCCCCCGGCAAGCCTGATCATTCCGTTCGTCCGCAAGCATACGGGTATCGGTTTCGTGTCGAATTCATCGGCGCGTTAGCCATGCCCATGGCTCCGGATCAGGATCGATGACCCCCACCCGCGCTCACCGTGCAAAGACGCCGACGGTGTTGCAGATGGAGGCGGTGGAATGCGGCGCGGCGTCGTTGGCCATGATCCTGGGGTATTATGGCGCCTGGGTGCCGCTCGAGGAATTGCGGGTCGCTTGTGGCGTTACTCGCGACGGCAGCAAGGCCAGCAACATCCTGAAGGGGGCCCGCCGCTACGGGCTTTCGGCGAAAGGCTTCAAGAAGGAGCCCGCCGACCTGACGAACCTGCCCGTACCGTCGATCATCCATTGGAACTTCAATCACTACCTGGTGTTCGAAGGCCGCCGTGGCGACAAGGTCTATCTGAACGATCCGTCCAGCGGACCACGCGTCGTGCGGGCGGAAGAACTGGACACCTCCTACACCGGCGTCGTGCTTGCCTTCGAGCCGACCGAGGCCTTCCAGAAATGCGGCCGCCCGCCGTCATCACTGAGGGGCCTGGTCGCCCGCCTGGCCGGCTCCGGCTGGGCGCTCGGCTATGTCGTCCTGGCCAGCCTGCTGATGGTGATCCCGGGGATCGCCGTGGCCGGGTTCGCCAAGATCTTCGTCGATCAGATCCTGATCGCCGAAGACGACGATTGGCTGGTGCCGCTGGTGCTGTGCATCCTGACGGCGGCGGCGCTGAACGGGATCCTGACCTGGCTGCAACAGAAGTACCTGCTCCGCCTGGAGGCCCGGCTCGCCCTATCGATGGCCGCGACCTTTCTGTGGCGGCTGCTCCGGCTGCCGATGACCTTTTTCCAGCAACGCCACGTCGGCGACCTGAGCGACCGCATGGCCGCGAACGACCGGGTCGCGTCCCTGATTTCAGGCCAATTCGCGACGAACGCGATGAACGTGACGACCGTGGCGTTCTATGGCGCCGCCGTCGCCGCGTTTGATCCGATGCTCGGCGTGATCGCGTTCGCCATGGCGTCGCTCAACGTGATTGCCCTGAAAGCGGTCAACCGAAGCCGCGAAGACAACAGCCGGGCTTTGCTTAACGAAGGCGGCAAGCTCGCCGGGATGACGGTGGCGAGCATCCGATCGGTGGAAACCCTCAAAGCCTCAGGCATGGAGGACGACAGCTTCACCAAATGGGCCGGCTACCAGGCGAAGATGTTGGAATGCCAGCGCAGGCTCGGCTTCATGACGGCCGTGCTGACCGCGTTTCCGGCCTTGATGTCGGCATTGACGACGACGGCGATCCTTGGTGTCGGCGGGTTCCGGGTCATGGAAGGGGTGCTGTCGATCGGCTCGATCGTCGCCATCCAATCCTTGATGGCGCGGTTCAATAAACCGGTTTCCTCACTCGTCGATCTGGGGGGGCAGGTTCAGAAGATCAAGGGGGACCTCGCCCGGCTGGATGATGTCGCGGCCTATGCCCCCGAGGCGCCACGGGGGCCGCAGGAAGGAGCCGCCTGGCAGGGGCCCCAGACCCTCAGCGGAAAACTCGAAATACGGGATCTGTCGTTCGGGTATAGCGCCCTGGACGCCCCCTTGCTTGACGGCATTTCCATCAGCCTGGAACCCGGCGCGCGCGTGGCGATCGTGGGCGGTTCCGGTAGCGGCAAATCGACGCTGGGCCGTCTGATCGCGGGCATTCTGCCGCCATGGCAGGGCGACGTGACGATTGACGGCCTGCCGATCCGCGACATTCCCCCCGAACTGTTTGCCGATACCGTCTCTTACGTCGATCAGGATATTTTTCTGTTCGCCGGATCGGTGCGCGAAAACCTGACGCTGTGGGATGACCTGGTTCCGGAAATGGCGCTGACGCGAAGCCTCAAGGACGCCTTCATCCACGACGATATCATGGCTCGGGACGGCGGGTTCGAAAGCCGCGTCGAAGAGGGCGGCGTCAATTATTCGGGCGGGCAGCGCCAGCGGCTGGAGATTGCCCGGGCACTCGTCGGCGATCCCCGAATTCTCGTCCTCGACGAAGCCACGGCGGCGCTGGACCCGGTGATGGAAAAGCAGATCGACGACAACCTGCGCCGCCGCGGATGCACCTGCGTCATCATCGCGCATCGCCTGTCGACGATCCGCGACTGTGACGAAATCATCGTTCTCCAACGCGGCCGGATTGCCGAGCGCGGCACCCACGAAACCCTGTTGGCGGCGAACGGCGAGTACGCGCGGCTTATGGAGTCCGAAGCATGAGCGCGACCCGCCGTCGACTGGAAAGCCATGTCACCTCGGTCGAATGGGGCGAATTCAAGGGCCGGCGCACGGGCGCCGCCGCCAATGCGCCGTTACTGCTGGACCGTGCCGGCGGCTGCGTGTTGGTGCTAAGCGGCCATGTCGATGTTTTCGCCGTGCGGGTCGAAAATGGCGAACCGGTCGGCCAGCGCCATCCCTTGTTCCGCGCCAATGCCGGTGAGGCCGTATTCGCGCCGGATGACGCCGCGCCGTTCAAGTTCCTCGTGGTGGGGGTGGATGAAACGGAAATCATGCACGACTTGCCGGACGGTGACTGGGCTCGATTCGCGCCGGATCATCTTGCCGCCGTGATCGACCGCTTTATCGGCGGCCTGTCGGGAAGTCTTGCGAAGGACGCGCCGGAAGGCGCGGCCACGGTTCTGGACCCGGATACGGAGACCGATATCTACGCGAACAGCCCGATCTTCGCATCGTCGCGACGCGCCGTCTGGGTTCGCGCCGAGGAAGCGGTCGGCCCATTGGCCCTCTACGGCGATGACGATCTGGCGGCGGATATTCTGCCGCTGTCTTCTTCGGTCTGGGCGACGGTCGGCAGGCCGGGACGGGTTTCTGCAATTTCATCCGAAGCACTGGTCGCCTCCGGCGAATGGCGCGCCGGCATCACGGCCTACCTTCGGGTGTTCGGCAGGTTCCTGGATGGCCGCCTGCGGCGGATGGAAAGCCAGGCGGCCCAGCGCCGAACCGCCCGGTCGGCGGCGGAGAAAAGCACGCTCGAAAATGCTCTGCATGATCTGTCACGGGTGGTCCGGCAGGATGCAGGGTCCCTGCCAGGGGCGGCCACCACCCCGGACAACGACGTGCATGCGGCATTCCTGGTGGTTGCGCGGGCATTGGGGATCGAGAATGCTGATACACCCCGACCGATCACCCGGCGCAAAGGCGTGCCGGTCATCGACGAACTGGCCGCGTCCTACCGCATTCGCATTCGAAAGGTCCTGCTGCGGGGCGATTGGTGGCGGCACGACGCCGGACCGATGCTGGCGTTCACGGACGCGGATGGTCCCGTCGCCTTGTTGCCACGGGCAGGGGGCGGTTACGACGTCCACGATCCTGTGTCGGGCGTGCGGACGCGGGTCACCGAGGCGGCGGCCGAAGGATTGCGCGGCGATGCCGTTATGCTGTATCCGCCATTGCCGTCGATGTGCCGCAGCCTGGGTGATTTATGGCGGTCGATCCTGCCGGTAATTCGGCCCGACCTGCGCCTTATGGGGGCGATGGGATGCGCCGGCGGACTGGTCGCCGCCTTCACGCCGGTAATGACCTCCGTGATGATCGAGGATGTCCTGCCGAGCGCCGATATCGCGCAGCATATCCAGATCATCCTCGGGCTGGTCGTCGCGGCCTTCGGCGCCGCCAGCTTCGAAATCGTGAAGGCGATCGCCTTGCTGCGTGCGGAAGGACGGGCCGATCTGCGCCTACAGGCGGCCATATTCGACCGCATGATGCGCCTGCCGGCCGGATTCTTCCGGCGCTACACGGTCGGCGACCTGTCGGACAGAGTGCTGGGCATTCAGGTCATCCGGCAAACATTGTCCGGCACCACCGTGCAGGGCCTGCTGGGCATAACGTTCGCCGTGTTCAGCCTTGCCTTGCTTTTGTTCTTCAACTGGAAACTGGCGATTGCCGCTTTCGGGTTGGTTTTCGTTGCCCTGGCCGCGACCGTCTACTGGGGGCGGCGCCAACTGGCCGAGGAACGGCTGCGGATCGCCCGCCAGGGCGAGGTTGAGGGTTTTGTCGTGCAGACGCTGAGCGGGCTCGCGAAGCTTCGGGTCTCGGCGGCGGACGGCCGGGCCTATGCCCGTTGGGCCAGGATGTTCGCCCGGCAGAAGCACCGCTTCGTGCGGGCGCAGTCATTCGCCAATCTGCAAGACATCTTCCACGCCGCATTCCCGGTGGTCGCGACGGCGGTCATTTTCACGGCCGCGTCGGTCCTGCTGGAAAAGGAAGCCGTCGACCTGCAACTGCAGGCATTGGTAGAGACCGAACAGGCGGCTGAAAGCGCGCCGATGTCGACGGGCGAATTCGTCGCCTTCAATACCGCGTTCGGCCAGTTTCTCGCCGCCATGACCACGCTTGCCTTGGCATTGACGCGCAGTCTTTCCATCCTTCCGATCTTCGAACGACTGCGCCCGATCATCGAGGAACCCATGGAAGTCGCGACACGCGACAAGTCGGTCCAGCGGTTGCATGGGGGGATCGAGTTCAGCCACGTCGGCTTTCGGTATGCGCCCGGGGGGCCGCTTATCCTCGAAGATTTCAGCCTGTCGATCGAACCGAACGAGTTCGTCGCCATCGTCGGTCCGTCAGGCAGCGGGAAGTCGACCTTGATGCGTCTGCTGCTTGGTTTCGAACAGTGCGAAAAGGGGGAAATCTATTTCGATCAGACGCCCGTCGCCCGTTTGGACATGAACTCTGTCCGCCGGCAAGTGCGGGTCGTTCTGCAGCAGGGACAACTCATCTCGGGCAGCCTGTTCAGCAATATCGTCGGCGCTTCCACGGCCTTGACGCAGGAAGACGCCTGGCGCGCGGCCAGACTTGCCGGTCTCGACAAGGATATCGAGGACATGCCCATGGGTCTGCACACGCAGATCATGGAGGGCGTGAACACGCTTTCCGGCGGTCAGCGCCAGCGCCTGATGATCGCCCGGGTGCTGGTCCAGATGCCGCGGATATTGTTGTTGGACGAACCGACCAGCGCGCTCGACAACCGAACCCAGGACATCGTGATGTCGACCCTGGCGCATCTGTCGGCGACTCGGGTCGTCATCGCGCATCGCCTGTCCACGGTGCGCGCCGCGGACCGCATCATCGTCATGGATAAGGGAAAGATCGTGCAACAGGGCACGTTCGACGACCTCATCGCGGCCGAAGGTCCGTTTCAGGAAATGGCACGCCGCCAGCTCGTTTAAGGATTGCAGAGGGGAAGCATCATGCGAAAAGTACTCGTCATTCTCGGCCAGCTCCGGGATACGGATGCGGAATGGATGGCCCGGGTCGGCTCGAAACGAACGGTGCCGGACGGTGAAATCCTCATCACGGAAGGTGAACACAACGCCAGCCTGTTCATTCTTCTCGACGGCCGGCTGCGGATCGAAGATGCCAAGATCGGCACCATCGCGAATTTAGGGGTGGGCGAGATCGTCGGCGAAATGTCCTACGTCGATGATGCGCCGCCATCCGCCAGCGTCGTTGCGGAAGGCGACAGCACGGTCCTTGAACTGACGCATGACAGTCTCGACCAAAGAATGGAAAGCGATCCCGGGTTCGGCATGCGGTTCTACCGGGCCTTGAGCTTCTTTCTCGCCGATCGCCTTCGCGGCACGGTTCGGCGGCTGGGATACGGTCAGGCGGGCGGCCTCGATACAGAGGATGTGCTGGAAGATGAACTGGATGACCGTCTGCTGGACTCGGTTTCCCTCGCGGGCGACCGCTTCGACCGCATGCTGAAGATTCTCGCGGGAGGCCGGGCGGGATAGGCGCCGGGAATCCGGGGAGCAGAAGATTTGAATCCGGCAACCATCATCGAGGCGATCGAACGGCACGCGCGGGAGCGTCCCGATGCCGTGGCCATCACGGTGCCGGGTGACGGCGGCGGGGAAGACCTGTCGTTTACCTTCTTGGACGTCCTGGAACACTCCCGGCGGATCGCCGCCGACATTCGAAGGACCGTGCCTGAGGCGACGCGTGTGATGGTTCTTCAGGCGCCGGGCATCGACTTCGCCCTCAGCCTTTGCGCCTGCTTCATCGCAGGCGTGGCCGCCGTGCCGACGCCGCCGCCGGCCGCGCGGGCCAACAGCAATTCGGCGCAGCGTTTCGCCCGCCTGTTCAGCGATGCGGCGCCGCATGCGATCGTCACCTCAAGCGGCCTTGTGTCCCGCGCGCGCTGGCTGATCGAGACGCAGATCGGCCTGCCTGCCCAGGCCTGGGTGATGTCTGACGGTGATGCGCATCCGGACGCAACGGAACCGTCTTGCCCCGCCGTCACCCCGCACGATCTGGCGCTGATTCAATACACCTCGGGCTCGACGGCGGAACCGAAAGGGGTGGTGATCGACCACGCAAACCTTGCCGCCAACCTCGCCGCCATCCAGGCGCGGTTCGAACTGACGCCGGACAGCGTCGGCCTCAACTGGCTGCCACCCTATCACGACATGGGGCTGATCGGCGGCATCATCGAAGGCCTGTGGTGCGGCTGTCGCATTGTTCTTATGGACCCGAAAACCTTCATCGCCCGGCCGCTTTCCTGGCTGGAAGCCATCGACCGTTACCGCGCCGATGTCAGCGGCGGCGCCAATTTCGCCTTTGATCTCTGCACCGACGCGCTCGGTCGCGCGGAAGGCGTGTCCCTCGACCTGTCGCGCTGGCGCCTGGCCTTCACCGGGGCCGAGCCGGTGCGCGCTACGACCATCGACCGCTTCACGGAGGCCTTTGCGCCGTTCGGGTTCAAAAGGACCGCCTTCTACCCGTGTTACGGCTTGGCCGAAGCGACGTTGATGGCGGCAGGACCGGCGCCCGGCGCGGTTCGCCCGGTCGTCACCCATTTCGATGCCGAGGCCGCCGCCCGCGGCCTGGCCGTGCCCGCATCCGGTATTCAGGGCGAAACGACCCGCGCGTTGGTGTCTTGCGGAACCCCCTGTCAGGACCTGGCGGTCGACATCGTCGACCCGGACAGCGGGCAACGGCTTCCCCATGGGCGGGAGGGCGAGATTCGCCTTTCGGGTCCATCGGTCATGCGTGGCTACTGGCGCGATACGGCAACGCGCGGGCGGGAACCGCTGGCGACGGGCGACTTGGGCTTTATCTGGGATGGCGGGCTTTACGTCACCGGGCGTCTGAAGGACCTGATCATCATCCGGGGCCGGAACATCGCCCCCGGCGATGTCGAGAACACCCTGGCCCAGTGCCATCCGGCGCTGGCACCGGCGGCGGCCGCGGCATTTCCCGTCGAAACCGGCGATGGGGAGGCCCTTGTCGTCGCCGTTGAAATTCGCCGCGACCATCGCCGCAACACGGATTGGCCCAGGGTGTTCGCCGCCATGCAGGGCCGCTTCGCCGACCAGATGGGGTTGACGGCCATGGATATCGTGCTGCTGCCACCGGGAGCCCTGGCGCGCACGACCAGCGGCAAGATACGGCGGCGGGCCTGCCGCCAGACCTACATCGACGGCGCCTGGAAACCCTTGGCGCGACTTGCCGACGCCTCGGAGAGCGCCGGTCGCACGGGTCCCGCCACGGTCCGGCGCATGGCGAACGCCGACCGCATCGAACGGATGGCCGCCCTGGTCGATTACCTGATCTGGCGTCTGTCGCAGTTGACGGCCCAACCGGAAGCCTTCCTTGGCCCCGACACGCCTGTCGACGGGGTCGGCCTCGATTCCCTGAAACAGGTAGAATTCCTGATGCTGGTCGAAAGCGACCTTGGCGTTGCACTGCCCATGGACTGGGCCGCGTCGACGGCGACATTGTCAGATCTGGCCGACCTGATCCGCGCCCGCAGCGATGGAACCGCCGCGACGGGCGAGATCGGACAACGCATGCCCATGGTGGCACCTGGTGCGGTGGTGCCCCTGTCGCCGCGTCAGGCCGTGTTCTTCGCCGGGATGCCGGACCATCCCGAACGGTTCATGGAGATGCTGTACCTTCGCACGCCGAAGAACCTCGACATCGATGCCCTGCAACGGGCCCTTAAGGAAACCGTCGCCGCCCATGATGCCTTTTCCCTTCGCTTTGCCGAAGCCGGCGGCATCTGGCAGGCGCAGGTCTCCGGCGGCGACGACCTGCTTTTCGAGCGGATCGACATTTCCAATCTCAACAAAACCGACCTTGCCACCACCCGACAGGACGCCCTTCGGCGGGTTCTCACGGCGGTTTCACTCCGCGACGGCCCCCTGGTTTCAGCGGTTCTGCTGGACAGGGGGGCGGATGCGCAAGGCGTTCTTGCCGTCGGGTTTCATCATCTGGTGATCGACGCGGTCTCTTTGTCCGTCTGGGCCACCCAACTGCAGGACGCCTACAAAAATGCGGTACAGGGCGGCCCCGCCGTTGCGACCGCACCCCAGGACCGTTTCATTCCCTGGCTCCTGCAATTGCGCCAATACGGCGCATCGGCGGAACTGGCGACGGAACTCGATTACTGGCGCTCCGCCTGCGGCGTCGATGGCGACGGAACACCGCCGGCCGTGCCGGACGGCACCCTCGCCTGGCGCTCGACCGGCAAGACGACTTTGTCGGCAGCGGATAATGGGTGCCTGTTGGAGGTCTTTAAAACGCCGGTTTCCCGCAACGCCGCCGTCCTTGCCGCCGTGGCCGCCGCCTGGACGACGGCGACAGGGGATGCCGTACCATTGATCATGACCGAAGGCCACGGCCGCCATCCGTTTCCCGGCACGAACCCAGTGACCGCCGTGGGATGGTTCGCCACACGTTACCCCGTCGGCGTTACCGTCGGCGCGGGCACCGGCGCCGCCGACCTTGTCCGCGATGTCACGGCGCAACTGCGCAGCGTGCCGAACCTGGGCATTGGATACGACCTGTTGCGGTGCCGCCCCGAAGGGGATCCCCTGCGCCTTGAAATGGACCGTCTCCGCAAACCGGTCCTTCTTTTTCAGTATCGCGGCAACATCGACGAAACGTACCGCGCGGACGCCGTTCTTCCAGTGATCGGCGCCTACCATGAAGCCAGGGCCTTGAACCAATCCCTTCTGAACCAGGGTGATATTCAACCGCTTGCCGTCACCGCGGGATTGAGCGACGGCGTCCTGTATTGGTCGGTCTATTTCACGTCACCAATATCCGAGGACCTTGCCCAGGAGATATCGGGTGAAATACGTCGATTTTTGATCGACCTCGCTTCGATCAATGGGCGCTGAAACGCGCCCGGCGGGCTCAGCCTTGGACGGCGGCAAGGGCTTCTTGCTCGGTGTCCTTGAGGGTCAGAATCTGCAGAAATCCGGAAATGGCGATCACTTCGCGGATATGCGGGTTCATGCCGAACATGGCGAATCCGACCCCGCTTTTGGAGCAGAACTTACCGGCCATCAAGAGGACGCGCAGTCCGGCGCTGGAGATATAATCGACGCTTGTGAAGTCGACCAGGGCGGGGCTGGGCGCGGTATTCAGCTTGCCTATCAGAATCTCTTCGAAATCACGGGCGGTTTTGCTGTCGATGCGGCCTTTGGGGCGCACGATCAACACTCCTGAAACGATTTCCGTCGTGGTGTCTAACATCCAGGTTTCCTCCTCGTTCCGCCCCGGAGCGTCCGCCCCTTCGCGGTATTTATGGCAAAGGGTCCGGACAAAGTCCATGGCGGCGCGACGCGCCGAGGTCGCGCGTTCCGTTCAGTCCGAGTATAAGGAAATTCGGAGCGTTTCGTGCCGGAGGGGAACAAATGCGTATTCGCACCAGATTTACGCTCTTTACCATTGTGTTGTTGATCGGGGCGACATTGTCGACGGGCTTGATCAGCGGCTACATCATGCGCGACCGGGTGCGCGCTCAGGCCCTTAATGAGGCCCGGGTCGTCGCCCAACTGCTGTCCCAGGCGGCGCGCAAGGCAATCGCCTTGCCGGAAGATCTCGAGGATACGATCGGCGACCTTATGGTCGGCCATGCCAAGCTGACGGCGCGTTACGTGGCGGCGGCGGAAAAGGCGGGGTTCACCATCGACCGCATGATTTCCGAACTCTACGATGTGACGACGTCGTCTCCGGTCAGCGAATTCTGGATCACTGACCCGGAAGGCAATGCCTACATCAACACGGAGGAAGAAGAGTTCCATTTCTCCGGCGATCCGGACAGAAATCCCAATTCCCACATGTTCTGGCCGCTGATCACGGGTGATCGCACCCTGGTCGTCGGTAAATTGGGTGAGCGCGACGTCGGGGACGGACGCTACAAGTACGCGGCGGCGGCGGGTATCGACAAGCCGCGCATCGTGCAGGTCGGGCTGAGCGCCCTTTATTTCGACGAGATTGCCCAGGCCGTCGGCCTGAAAAGCACCCTGGACGCGCTGATCGGGTCCAATCGGTTCACCGCCGTCTGGGCGTTCGACCTACAGGGCGAGGTCATTACCGGCGCCGAACAGGGGGCATCCGACGAGGACGGCAAGCGGGCGTTTCGCGATCCCAACGCGGGCGAACGGGCGCTTGCCATGGCCTCCATCGCCAAAGGCGACGTGGTCACCGAAACCCTGGGTGAGGTCGTCAACGTCGCGGCGCCCATCCTCGGCCGCCTCGGCGATCCGGCCGGCAGCGCGGTGGTTCAATTCTCCCTGTCCCAGGTCAACGACGCCGTGCGTCAAAGTTGGATCGTCACCGCCGAACTGACAGTCGCGATCGCCCTGATCGGCGTGCTTCTGGCTTCCATCGCCGGGCGCCAGATGTCGCGCCCGATCGAGGCCGTCAGCCGCGCCGTGCACGAGGTCGAACGCGCCCATGCCGGGGCGGTCGACCTCAGTGTCGTCATGGGGCGCACGGACGAGATTGGCACCCTGGCGCGCTCGATCACCGCCATGGCCAACCAGGTATTTCAGCGCGAAGACGAGATGGAGGCGCTGGTGATGGCCCGGACCAGCGATCTGGCGGCCAAGAACGAGGCCTTGCAGCAGATGCACGAGCGCATCGCCGAGGAACTGCGCGTCGCCCAATATCTGCAGGCATCCATGCTGCCCGAAGAATGGTCGCAGCAGCCCGATTTCGAAATTCAGGCGATGATGGAGCCGGCGCGTGAGGTCGGTGGCGATTTCTACGACTATTTCACCATCGACCACGAACGTATCGGCATCGTTATCGCCGACGTGTCGGGCAAGGGGGTTCCGGCGGCGATCTTCATGGCCATCGCGCGGACCACCATCCAGGGTTTGGCTGCCACCGGAAACAATCCGGGGCGTGTCATGCGCGACGCCAACGAGGTGTTATGCGGGGTCAATCCGCTGAGCCTGTTCGTCACCGTGTTCTACGCGATGCTCAACCGGCGGACCGGGGAATGCACCTATGCCAATGCCGGGCATAATCCGCCCTACATGCTGCGGCGCGGCGGCGAGGTCTCGCCGCTGCCGACGACCAACGGGGTCGCGCTGGGCGTCATGGAGGGCCTGGACTATGCGGAGGCAAGCCTGACCCTGGGGCCGGGGGATTCCCTGTTCGCGTTCACCGACGGGTTCACGGAAGCCTTTGACCCGAATGGAGAGGAATACGGCGAGGATCGCCTGATTCAATCTCTGACGCCGGAAGGACAGGGTGCCCGACCGTCGGCGCGCCACGTCACGGAACGGGCGACCGGCGCGGTCAAGAATTTCACGGGCGACGCGGAGCAATCCGACGACCTCACCTGCCTGACCCTTCACTTCGTCGGGTTCTCGGATGCCAGCGAACAGATGAACGATCAAAACCTCGTGGTGCTGGTGAAGAACGACCTGGACGAAATCGGCCGCCTTGCCGAACAGGTCGAAGCATTCGGCGAGTTGATCGGCATGACGGCCAAGGAGGTTTTCGAGGTCAATATGTCGATGGACGAGATCATCACCAACATCATCTCTTATGGGTACGATGACGGCGACGAGCATCAGATCCTGGTCGAGATCACGCGCGACCGGAGGACGCTGTCGATTCTGATCGAGGACGACGGCAAGGCGTTCAACCCGATGGCCGACGCACCCGAAGCCGATACGGAATCCAGTCTTGAGGACCGCCAGATCGGGGGCCTGGGCATCCATTTGGTGAAGACGGTGATGAACGACGTGATCTACAGCTGGCGAAACGGCCGTAACCAGCTGGTCATGAAGAAGGAACTGGGCGTCTAACTCGGGGGGGTGTTTCGTCCCGCCTGGCGGACCTCGGCGAAGGCCGCCGGCAGATTGTCGTGGACATGCAAGATCGCGGTGAACCCCGCCATGCGCAGGACGTTGGCGATGTTTGCCGTGGGGGCCGAAACGGCGAACGCGGTTCCCTTGGCCGTAGCGTTCTTGGCGGCGAACAGCAGGACGCGCAGTGCCATGGACGAAATGTAGGTCGTCTCGCCCAGATCGATGATCATCGAATTGCCCGACGCCAGAGCGTCGTTCACAGCGCCCTCCAACTTCGGCGCGGCTGCCGTGTCGAGCCGGCCCTTTGGTTCCAGGACGGTGAGCCCCCGTTCCGGGGTGCTGGTGAAAACGATCATGCGCGTTGGTCTGTCGGGTTCGCCGACGGCGCAAGGGCCAGTCGAGTCAAAGTCTGTTCCAGGCGTTTGAACACCTTGACGACATCGCCGGCAGACTGGCCCTGTGCGGCCTGCTGCAAATCCTTGAACAAAATCTTGGAACGTTCGCGGATCGTCCTGTCCGCGGCGGCGTGCACGCGGCCGTTGGTCATGGGGTCGGCAAGCTGACAGAACTCGTGGATGCGCTCGATCTTGGTTAGATTGATCTCGGCCGTTTCATAAACCAGTTCATCCGAAGCCGCCTGGTCCGACAGGTCGCGAAACATCATCACCATCAACTTTCCCATGGCGACCACGAAGCGGGTGATGGATTCACGCCCCCGGCTTTCCAGGAAGCCGTCGTGCGGCCCTTCCATGTCGCGCTCGTGATGTTCCAACACGCGAGCCATCACGGCAATCAGGTCGTCGATCGCGGTCAACACGATGCCCAGGTCAAAGCGGTTCAGATTGTCGGGCCGCTGCAGGAAGCGGTCGACCGCATCGGAGGCGCTGTCCATGATCAGGCGGGCGGTCACTTTCTCGTTCTTCTCAAGGACGTCGGCGACCGTGGGAATGCCAAGGTCCTGTAGCGCCCAGTACAGCACGTCCATGCGCAGGAGATCCGCCGACAAGCCGCGCAGGTCGGGCGGGTCGGGCGAGGTGAGAATATCGTTGATCTGGCCCTGATAAAGACGGACCAGATTGCTCAGCCGCCGTTCCAGATCGGCCCGCCATTTCAGCGGCGTGCCGTGGCCGGTCAGATCCCTGCAGCGCGTGGCCAGAAGTTCAAACAGTTTGGCCGCGATCGGGGAATGACTGCGGATCGATAGATCGAGCGCCATCGCCCGGTCGGCGGTGACTTCGGGCACCGGCAGGGTTTCTTCGATCGCGCGGTTTAGGCGCGGAATGAAATCGGCGCTGAACGCGCTGAACAGGCCGTCGGCGCAAGTCTGCGCATCAATCCAAGCGCGGTCTTTGTGCCCGAACGGGGCGGCTTTGACGAGGATCGCGATGCAGTCCTCGGTCTGACGGTACAGGTCCTCGAACGCCTTGGGGTCGTATTTTTCCCGGCAGTCCTTGGCATTGTCTGCGGGCAGCACCCGGTCAAAGGCATTGCGGAGCGCGTGCAGCCGGCGCGTGACCTCACGCGGGTCCAAGGCGTCGAAATCTGCCTCCATAGGTTCCCCTCCGAGCCGGCGGTGCGGCCATTCCCGTGCTTGTCCGGTCCTCGTGGCCGGGAAGATCGGATCAGCATCGCATCATATACGACAAACGAAGGGGATTCACAGTGTCCAGACCCCCGCATGTTGCACGGTTTGGGGGCCACAATGTCTTGAAATACAGGTTCTGTCTTGCTCTGCGGCGCGGTCCTCGGAAATCTCCCGACCAGCGGGCTGTCGGCCAGCGGGCTGTCTGTTTGAATCCGACACAGCCCCTCATTCCCCCCCGATACGCTTATTTCTTGCCGGCGGCCTTCAGGGCCTGTTCGCGGTAGGCCTGGATGCGGGTTTTCAGCCCCGGGACCGAGGCCGTGCGCGCGATATCGGCCATGTCGGCGTCGCGGGTATCGGTCGCCGTCACGCGGAACAGATCGGCCGTCGCCTGAGGGGCGAGAATTTGTGCTGAGATGCCCACGTCCGCGGTGGCTTGGGGCCAGTCGGCCGTGTCGATCATATCCGTGGCGAAGCCCAGGCGCAGCGCTTCGGCGGCATCGAAGGTCAGGCCGGAATTTTGGATGTGGCGGGCCGCGTCCTCGCCGACGCGGACCTTGAGCCGCCGGGTGCCGAGCACGATGCCGAAGCCCAGCCCGGGCATGCGAAACGATGTGCCGGGCGCGGCGATGCGCCGGCTGCAGGCGCAGAACAGGTCGGCCCCCGCGCCGAACACTCGGCCATGAGCCAGCGCCAGGGTCGGGAAGGGCGCGTGATAAACGGCCTGCAGCAGGGTTTCGATGCGGATCAGGCGGTGAACCAGATCGCCGTCCGTGACGCTGTCCAGATCCGACAGGTCGAAACCGGAACAGAAGCTTTTACCCTCGCCGCGCAGGACGATCAGCCGTGTGCCGTCGGTCGCGGCGGCCGTGACGGCGGCAAGCAGGTCTTCGACCAGATCGGGACCCAGGGCGTTCGCCTTGTCGGTCCGGTTCAGGGTGATGTCGGTGGTGCCGTCCTGTTTGGCAATGATCAGGGTTTGAGGCATTTCGTTATCCTTGCGGTTCTGATGGGCAGGCCGATCAGTTCGCAGATTTGCTGCATCCGGTCCACCCTTTCCTTAGAAGGGCGGTGGGGGCAGTGCTCAGGCCTGGGTTGAAATTCGGGCGGACGATCCCCATCTCAATCCATAAGGTCTGAGGTCGCGCCCGCCGGCGTCGGCGGAGGGCCGTTGCATCATGGCTGATATTCCCCCCGACATATTCCCCGATAATGCCGCCCGGCGGCATCAGGTTCCAGTCGAGCCCCCGGTGACGGAGACGGAAGACGGAAACCTCCGCCGCGTCGGCGTCGAGATCGAGTTTGCGGGGTTGGACGTACCCGCCGCCGCGAACCTGGTTCAGTCGCATTTCGGTGGAGACATATCCCGGAAAGGCCCCCATCGCCTGATCGTCGGGGAAACCGAGTTCGGTGATTTCGTCATCGAACTGGATGCCCAGGCCGTTCACAAGGACGCGTCGGCTGAGGAAGGGGCGGACAAAACGCTTCTGTCCGAGGAATTGGACGCCGCCGCCCGCGAGGCGCTGGGCAAGGCGGTAACCGGAATCGTCCCGGTCGAGATTGTTACGCCGCCCATGCCCTGGTCCGACCTGGGCCGTCTTGGGGACGTCACGGATGCTCTGCGCCGTGCCGGTGCCAAGGGTACGGACGACAGCCTGCTATATGCCTTCGGCCTGCATCTGAACCCGGAATTGCCGGCGACCGATGCCGGCACGATCCTGCGCCACCTCAAGGCCTATGTCATTTTGGCCGATTGGCTGCGCGAACGGGTTGCGACCGACCTGACGCGCCGCCTGATGCCGCATGCGGACCCGTTCCCCAGGGACTACGTCCTGCTGCTGCTGGACCGGGAATATGCTCCGGATCTGGACAGGCTGATCGCCGACTACCTGGATCACAATCCCACGCGAAACCGCGAACTAGACATGCTGCCTTTGTTCCGCCACCTGGACGAGGACGCGGTCATCACGCGGCTGGAAAGCAACCTGATCAAGGCGCGCCCGACGTTTCATTATCGGCTGCCCGATTGCGCCCTGGGCGATCCGTCCTGGTCCCCCGTCGTTGAATGGAACCGATGGGTCCGGGTCGAGCAACTGGCCGCCGACCCGGATCGCCTGGCACGGCTTGGCACGGCGCTTCGCGACAATCTTCGGCGTCCGACCGCTGAACGCTGGCTGGATGAACTGCAAGGCTGGCTGCAGGGATGACAGCCCGGCCCCGCATCGGCGTTACGGTCTCCGACCGTGGTGCTAAGCTGACTTGGCTTGCCCATTGGTTGGCGGTCCGGCGTGCCGGAGGATTCCCCGTGCGTTTGTCGGTGGGCGGCCGAACGGATACGGCCGGGCTCGACGGTGTGGTGATTGGCGGTGGCGACGACATCGGGGCCGAGATGTACGGCGGCGAGGTGATGTTCGACCTGCGCATCGACCCGGATCGTGACCGGATGGAGCGGCGGGCATTGGACTGGGCGCTGCATGCGGATGTGCCGGTTCTGGGGGTGTGCCGGGGTGCTCAGATGATCAACATCCATTTGGGCGGGACGCTGCACCAGGATATGTATGCCGCCTACCGGGGGTTGCCGCGTCTGCGCACGCCCCTGGCACGAAAGCGGATCACCCTGGCGCCGGAAAGCCGCCTCGCGCGCCTGATGGGCGGGGGGCGGGTCGCGGTCAACAGTCTGCACCATCAGGCGGTTAATCGACTTGGCAGGGGGCTTCGAGTGGCGGCACGGGATGCCCACCGGGTGGTACAGGCGCTTGAACATCCGGCGGAAGACTTCCTGATGGGCGTGCAGTGGCATCCCGAGTTCCTGGTGTTCCGCCGCCGTCATCAGGCGTTGTACCGTGGATTGGTTCGCGCCACAGGGAAATAGGGGGACAGCGGCAGGCAGGCAATAAAGTTTGGGTAGGTGTAATAAAAAGTATTGAGAATGACTCTCATTCTCATTATTTAGGTTATTGAGGAGACGCACTCATGACCGACCTGACACCCAAGAGGAACCTGTTGAACGCCGGTGAGGGACTTGTCCTTCTGGCTATCCGGGCGTGGCGGGGGTGCACCCCGGAAAGCACGCGTTCCGAAGGGCCGGGCCGGCCCAAAATGTTCCCTCTGCCCTTGCCGACGCCGTCGGTGCGTTCCTTGATACCCTGTGGCGCAACGATCCCTTCATCGTCCGCTTCAACCCGATCGCCAACAATGGCCTGACCTTGTTCGAACTGCAGGCCATTTACGCCCTGGCCGAATGGCGCAAGGGTAATCACCGCACGGTCCACGAACTACTGGCCTGGTGGTTCCCCGATACCCAGATCGCCCATGGCCGTGCGCTGCTGGCCGAAGTATCCGAGGTGCTTGACGACCTGGGCATCGAATTCCAGCCCAGCAAGTGGGTGCATGCCCATTTTTTGGGGCCGCGGTCCCGGCGCGGCAGCCCCGGTTCAATCATCCCAACCGGCACGCGCCTGGCGCCCCCGGGGGTTCTGTGGACCGCCAGGTGGTCGAACCGGACCCTGCACTGACCACTCCCTCCTCCACCCCATACTGAAAAAGAGGCAAGACATGGCCGACACGCCATTGGTTGAATTCGACGACCTGCATGTGACCTTCCCCACAAGCGGGAAGCCCGTGGAGGCCGTGCGCGGTGTTTCCTACGCCATCATGCCCGGCGAGACCGTGGGCGTGGTTGGTGAGTCCGGGTCGGGCAAATCGGTCACCGCCATGTCGCTGTTGCGCCTGAACGAGATGATCGGCGCCTACGTGCCCAAGGGCCGTATCCATTTCAACAGCCGTGACCGCGGTCGCATCGATCTGGCCAAGGCTGAAAGCGCCGTAGTGCAGGGCATCCGCGGCAAGGAAATATCAATGATCTTCCAGGAGCCCATGACCTGCTTAAATCCGGTGCTCAGCCTGCGCACGCAGTTGACGGAACCCTTGTTCCAGCACCAGAACCTGAATCCGGCCGAAGCCGAAGAAAAGATCATCCGTCTTCTCACCCGGGTGCGCATTCCCGATCCCCTGGGCAAGTTGGCGCAGTACCCGCACCATCTTTCCGGCGGCATGCGCCAGCGCGTGATGATCGCCATGGCCCTGGCCTGCGAGCCGGCGTTGTTGATCGCCGACGAGCCGACGACGGCCCTCGACGTGACGATCCAGGCGCAGATCCTGGACCTCATCAAGGACATCCAGGAAGAGTTCGGCATGTCTGTCATGTTCATCACCCATGATATGGCGGTGATCGCGGAAATGGCCGACCGGGTGGTCGTCATGTACCAGGGCCAGGTGGTCGAACAGGGCCCGGTGGACCAGATCTTCCACGCCCCCCAGCACCCCTATACGCGCAAGCTGATTAATGCGGTGCCCCGCATCGGCAGCATGACCGGCAAACCTGCGCCGGAAAAATTCCCCGCCATCGCCGGCTGACCCCGGCCCCGTTTCAAGAAACCAAAAAGCGATTGGGTGCAGACAGCATGAACGAGATTTCAAACCCCGACTTCCTTTTGGAAGTGGATAACCTGACGACCTATTTCGACATCAAGGAAGGCCTCGTGCGGCGGCCGATTGCCCGCGTCCATGCGGTCGAGGGCGTGTCCTTCAAGGTCAGGGCAGGGGAGACCCTGAGCATCGTCGGTGAAAGCGGATGCGGCAAGACCACCACGGGCCGCACCATCATCGGTTTGGAAACGGCGACCTCGGGCGACGTCGTCTTTCAGGGGCGGTCCATGGCGTCGCACCGAGGCGGCGACCGGCGGGATTTCTATACCAAGGTCCAGATGATCTTTCAGGATCCTTATGCGTCGCTCAACCCGCGCATGTCCGTGCGCGACATCCTGGCCGAACCGCTCAGCGTTCATAATCTCGTGCCGCGGTCCGGTATCGACGCGCGGGTCGCCGACCCGTTGCGCAAGGTCAACCTGCCCGCCGACTTCGCGTCACGCTATCCCCACGAATTTTCCGGCGGCCAGCGCCAGCGCATATCCATTGCCCGGGCATTGGCCATGGACCCCAAGCTGATCATCTGTGACGAGGCCGTGTCGGCCTTGGATGTCACCATCAAGGCCCAGGTCATCAACCTGCTGATGGATTTGCAGAGCGAGCTGGGCTTGTCCTATCTGTTCATCAGCCATGACATGGCGGTGGTGGAACGGATCAGCCATCGGGTCGCCGTCATGTATCTGGGGCAGGTCGTCGAAATCGGCAGCCGGGAGGACATTTTTGAGGACCCCCGGCATCCCTATACGAAAAAGCTGCTGTCTGCCGTGCCGGTGGCCGATCCCAGATTGCGCCGCAAGGAACGCAAGCTGATGGTCGATGAGGTTCCCAGCCCTATCAAGCCGATGGGCTACAGCCCGGAACGGGTTGTCTTTGACGAGGTGTCGCCGGGCCACATGGTGGCGCGGACGTAAGGCTGAGCATGTGGACGTGGCTGTGGCCCTGAGCGCGGCGTCAGGCTGCGCGGCTTTGGATTGACTGTTCGATCCGTTCGCGCAGCAGGTTGACCGTGGCGGGCTTGGTCACAAAGCCGTCGGCGCCGAGGGCACGGGCCTGGGCCACCAGTTCGTGGCGGCCATGGCTGGTCAGGAAGATCACCGGCGTGTCGCGGATGGTTCTGTCCGTGCTGTCACGCAGTTCCTTGAGGAACGTCAGGCCGTCCATGGGCCGCATTTCGATGTCGCAGAGCACGACATGAGGCCGAACGCCGGTCATCGCATGCAGTCCGGCCTGGCCGTCGGCGGCGGTTTCGATCTGACCAAAGCCGATCTGTTCCATCATCTTGCGGACGATGTTCACCACGAACTCCTGATCGTCGATGATCAACGCGGTCATGTCGGCGAAAGCTGTGTCGCTCAAGACCTTATGCCTCCGTATGTCTTTGCCGCGGTTACGTCTCTGTTGCAGAGCGTGTCCGCGCCGGTGCGGCCATATGAAACGGGTATGAAATTTGCACTCTCTTTAATGGTAACACGGCTGCCGGTTGTGGCAATGGCGTTTCGTTCTGCGGAACGGCGATTGGCGATGTCCTGAATCAAAAATCCGCAAACCAGAGAGCGATGGATCAGGAAATGGAACGACGGTCATGCCCGGCGACCGCCTGGGAGACGACGGCAAGTTCGGGTTCGATGCGCCGTGAATATTCCGCAGCACGGGAAGTGTCGCCGGCACATAGGAACAGTTCGATCTGTTCGCACAAATTGGCGAAGCGCACCGCCCCGGCAAGGCGTGACGTGCCCTTCGCCGCGTGCGCGGCTTCGCGGGCACGGACGAAATCCATGTCTTCGAAAGCATCCAGCATGTCATCGACCAGTCGGCGTGCATTGCGGATGTAATCTTCAAGCAAGGGGGCGACCATGGTTTCGTCACCACCGACGGCGTCATGGATGTAGCGTAGGTCCAGGATCGCGTCATCGCCGTAAGATCCGCCGCGCGGGGTGGTGTGATCATCGGTCACGGCGGGCCGCCGCGGGTGCACCGCCTTGGGCAGCCAGCGTTGGATCAGTTCGTTCAAGGTTGCGCGGTCGACGGGTTTGGGGAGGTAATCATCCATCCCGGCGGCGCGGCATCGCTCCTTGGTGCCGATCAGGGCATCTGCGGTCAGGGCGATGATCGGCATATGCGGCCGGTCGCTGGCGCGTTCCAGCGTGCGGACCTTTTCCGCAAGCTCGTAACCATCCATTTCGGGCATGTGGCAATCGGTGATCAGCATGCCGTAGGATTGTCGGCGGATGCGGTTCCAGGCGTCGCTGCCGTTGCTCACCGTTTCGACGGCGATGCCCAGGCGTTCCAGCATCATGCAGATGACCTTGCAGTTGACCGGGTTGTCCTCAGCGAACAGGATAAGTGCGTCCTCGGCACGGGCGATCTCCGCGTCCGGTGTGACGTAAAGCGGCAGCGCTGCGGTGTCCGCGATCCGACGCACCGGGGCACCGATCCCGGGGAGGTTGAGCCCCAACGCCATCGCCGCCGCATTCCAGATCATCGCGCGCTGAACGGGTTTCGGCACGAACATGTACTGTCCGGCAAGGCGGTCCGGATCGACGGATAGGATGTCGCCTCGCGGCATGAGGATGATCGTTCGCGGCGATATCGGGTCGCCTGCCTTTTCCCGCGCGGCGACGAACCGGCTGACTCCTTCGGCGCCGCGGTCGTGATCGACAATCAGAAGGTCGAACTGATCACCCAGCATCTTGTCGCCGGATGCCAGGCGGTTCAACGCGCGCAGGCTGGGAATGATGTCGGTATGCGCACCCAGGTGGCGCAGGTAGGTGTCGATGCATTCGGCGGTGCCCGGGTCACCGGCGAGGATGCCGATATGATGTCCGGCGAACGGGCGGCCGATGACGGCGGTCGGATCGCGGCTCGGCACCATGGGAATGCGGAACCAGAAGGTGGCGCCGCGTCCCTTGCGGCTGTCGGCGCCGATTTCGCCGCCCAGCATGTCGACCAGCGCGCGGCAGATGGACAGACCCAGTCCCGTGCCGCCGAACCGCCGCATGGTCGAACTGTCACCCTGTTCAAAGGGCTGGAACAGTTTGCGCTTGTTCTCTTCGGAAATGCCGATGCCTGTGTCGTGAACCCGGAACAGGAACCAGGAACCGCCATCTTCCACCGTTTCCGCGCGCACGTCGATGTCGATGCGGCCATTGTCCGTGAACTTGACCGCGTTACCGACCAGATTGAGAAGGATCTGGCGCAGCCGGGTCGGGTCGCCGATCAGTTCGTCCGGTATGGTCGGATCGATAAACACGCCGAGGCGGTTACGTTTTTCCTCGGCCCGGGGGGCCAAAAGGTCGGCGACGCCCTCAACCAGATCGCTGAGCCTGAACGGCGTGAGGTCGAGTTCCAGCCGCCCGGCCTCGATCTTCGAGAAATCGAGAATATCGTCGATGATGCTCATCAGCGTGCGGCATGAATCCTGGATAATGGTCAGCATGCCGCGCTGGGTGCTGCTGAGGGCCGTATCATGCAGCATTTCCGCGACGCCCATGATGCCGTTCATGGGGGTGCGGATTTCATGGCTCATGTTGGCGAGGAAGATCGATTTTGCCTTGTTGGCGCTTTCCGCCGTGTCGCGGGCCTCGCGCAGGCGTTCCTCGAACTGCACGTTTTCGGTGATGTCCACATGGATGCCGACGATGCCCCCGTCGGGCAGCCAGCCGCGCCGGGTTTCAACCGTCCGTCTGTTCTTGAGGTGCCGACGGATGATGAGGGTTCCTTGTTTCCGAATGTCGGAAATATGCCGTTCCACGATCTCGTCCGGCGTGTCCTGGTCGCCGTAGTCACCGCGTTCCGCGAGGAACCGCAGGGCGTCCTTGAGACTGGCGCCTTCCCGCACGAGGCCCGGGGGGAAATCGAACAGATTGATGTAATGATCGTTGTAGGTGACGAACCGAAGATCGGAATCAAGCACCACGATCCCGTTGTTCATGGCGCGGACGGCGGTGTCGAACAGTTCGGTCTTTTGTTTGAGGTCGGCTTCGATGGTTTTCAGTTCGGTAATGTCCGTGGCAGTCACCGTAATCCCGCCGTCGGAGGTGCGGCTTTCGCGCAACAGGAACCAGCGACCGTCCGTGAACTCGCGGATGATCGGCGGGCCCGGATTGCGGTGTTCCGATATACGCTGGGCCACAAATTCCTCGCCGCGTCCCCGGGCGTCGGCAATGCCCGGCAGACTGGCGCGAAGGACATCCTCGAACGTCCCCCCTTGTTCGAGAATTTTCTCGGCATTGGGATGGGTGTCGGCATAGCGCGAGTTCATCAGGACAAGACGGTCATCGGCGTCGAAAAGGGCGAAGCCTTCCTGCAGGCTTTCCAGGGCGCCGCGCAGTCTGGTCTCGCTCTCCTGCACCGCCAGTTCGGCGCGTCGGCGTTCCTCGACCTCGCGAGTCAGTTCCTGGGTGCGTTCCTCGACCCGCTTTTCAAGGTCGTCACGGGCCTGACGCAGGGCGTTCTCCGTCTGCAGCCGCTCGCTGATGTCGCGGGAGTAGGCGAAGATATATTCGTGACCTTCATGGTCGATGAAGGTCGAGGTGGTTTCGACGGGAAAGACCGTGCCGTCCTTGCGGCGGTGTTCACCGAACGATACACGGTGACCATGGATCTTCAGGTAATCCCAGCGTTCCCGCCATTTGCCGCCGGCGCGGGCCGGATTGATATCGGACACGGCCATGGTCAACAGTTCTTCACGGCGGTAGCCGAGCGCTCGGCAGGACGCATCGTTGACATAGATGAACCGCCCGTCCGGATCGACGGCGAAGAAGGGGTCGTTGGCCTCCTGCATCGCCGATTCCAGAAGATAGAGCTGCTGCATCGCATTGCGGCTCTTGGTCACGTCGAACAGCACGGTGCAGACCGCCGGTCCGTCGCCCCAATCGATCAGGAATGACCGATTGTTCAGCCAGACCTCGGTTCCATCCTTGCGGATGCCCCGGTAAATATAGTCGCTTGGCGCGTCCTGGCCCTGCATTCGGGCCAGGTCATAGCCGCGGATGCGGGCGACTTCCTCGGGCGCCAAGGTGATTTCCAGGCTGCCCTGCTGCAGGAATTCGTTATGGCTTTCGAAGCCGAAGATGTGCAGGAACGCCGGGTTGACGTAAAGCGGATAGAACCCGCGGTGAACGACGATCCCCTGGTTGGCTTCTTCGGTCAGGGTGCGGAACCGGCGCTCGCTTTCGATCAGTGCCTGTTCGCGGGCCAGACGGCGGGAAATATCCTGGGCGAAGGCGAACAGGAATTCTTCGCCGGCGTACTCCATGACCGTCGCCCGAACCTCGACCGGCACGGCGGAACCGTCCTTACGCCGATGACGGGTGTCGAAGCGAATCTGGCCGCCGCGTTTGAGTTCTTCCCAGAAGGTGTCCCAGTCCTTGTCCGGCGGCGGGCCGTCGCTGAAATCGGGAAACGACATGAGCAGCAGTTCCTTCTGGGTATAACCCAGATGCCTGCAGGTGGCGTCGTTGACATATAAAATGCGTTGGTCGCGGCGCAGCCAGAACAGGGATTCGCCCGAATGGGACAGCGAGAATTCCGTGAACTTCAGGGTTTCCTGTGCCGCTTCCTTGTCGGCGATTTCCCGTTGCAGCTCGTAAGTCCGTTCCTCGACCCGCTGCTCAAGCTCCGACTGGTGACGCTCCAGGGCCTGCTCGAATGCGGCGCGCTCGGTCAGAAGGTCGTTGATCTCGCGGCTGACCAGTGCGAATTCGTCCTTGCCGCTGGCCGGGATCGTTTTGGTCAGGTCGCCGGACGCGCGAATGTCCAGAAGCTCACGCTTCAGGTTCGCAAACGGATGCACGATCAGCCGGCGCATCAGGAAAAGGATCACGGCGATGACGGTCAATGACGCCAGAATCGCCATGATGCTCGCGGTGCGGACCGTGTCGGCACCCAGTCCATGGATGGTTGACCATGCGGTGATGGAATAAAGCGCCGCCGGATATCCGAATAAATCGCGTTGCACCAGAAGCGCGGTCCATGACCCGTCGGCCGCTCGCTCGATGACCGGTTCATCCAGGGCGAGAATGTGGTTGACCGTCTCGCGTTGACCGGAGGACAGCCCGGCGGTGATCGGGGTCATTTCCAGGGCGTTGTTCATCTGTCCGGAAATGCGCGACACGGCCGCCTTGTCCATCAGACGTCCGATGATCACCGTGCCCGCCGCGGGCGGAACACCCCGTTTGCCCAACAGGGGGGCGGCGGTCGTCAAAATCGGGCCGTTGTCCGTGGCGATGGTGCCGCGGATATGGCCGACGCCCCGGTTATGGGCGAGCAATGGGTGGTCTTCGGGGAAATCGCGGTGTTCCAGGTTGTCCACATGGATGACGCCGCCTGTCTGGCGGTTGCGGAAGCGGCTTAACACCACCCGGCCGTGGCGGTCGACGACGATCACCATGTCGAGGGCAAGGGTGTCGAGAATGGTGTTTGACAGATGCTGTTCAGCAAAGGCGGGAAGGCCGGTCTGGGCAAACTCGGCAAGGTCGTCCCATTGCGCCCAGTTCGACGCGACGGGATCCAGGCTTTTTACCTCGTCATCGACGATCGCCATGGTGCGCCCGATCTCGCGCCGGGTTTCCTGACTTTCAAGTTTGCGGAAACCTTCAAGAACGACGCGGTCGAGCACGATCAGGTCGCCGAGCAACAACCCGCCCAGCACCACCACCAGAACAGTAATTATCTTGGTCTGGATCGACATTTTAGCGGCCTCTGAACCTTCTCCCTTCGGCCAGCTACCGCTTCTGCGATGGCTTGCGACATTTTGGCATGAATTGGTGGAAGATCACAAACGTCGTTGACGGCGGTAGGGCGGCGGTCTGCGGTGGCGGTCACTAAACCATCATAAAACCGCAAGAATTGAATCACCGGCGGCCCCTTAGATACAGGCCAGATACACACCGCTTGCTGTGCGAACGCCCGAATTTTGCCACCCGGCAGACTGGTCCGCCTTGGGCCGGTATTGGCAACCGCAGATCACAGTCGCAAAGACAGGGATGACCATGACGTCTGTAACCACGCCCGCGATCCGCGTTCACAATCTATCGAAAACCTTCCGCAAGGGGTTCCAGACCACCCGGGCGCTCGACAACGTCAGCCTGACCATCGACGCCGGCGAAATGGTTGCCTTGATCGGCGCCTCGGGCTCGGGAAAGTCGACCCTCATGCGTCATGTCTCCGGCCTTATGCTTGCGGACCGTGCCGGCGATGGCGTGATCGAAGTTCTCGGGTATCCGGTTCAGGAAAACGGCCACCTGGCGCGCGGGGTGCGCGCCGTGCGGGGCCGTGTCGGCGTTATCTTTCAACAGTTCAATTTGGTCGATCGGCTGTCTCTTTTGACGAATGTCGTGCTTGGCGTGCTCGGCCAGATTCCGGCTTGGCGCGGCTGGTTCGGGCTGTTTACCCGCGAGGAAAAGCTGCGCGCCCTGGAAGCGCTCCGGCGTGTCGGCATCGATCAGTACGCAACGCAGCGCGCGTCGACCCTGTCCGGCGGCCAGCAGCAGCGCGCCGCTATCGCCCGTGCCTTGGTTCAGCGCGCGGAGATCGTATTGGCGGACGAGCCCATCGCATCCCTTGATCCGGAATCGGCGCGCCGTGTGATGGAGAACTTGGCCCGCATCAACCGCGAGGACGGCATCACCGTCGTCGTATCCCTGCATCAGGTTGATTTCGCGACCCGCTATTGCGCGCGCACGGTGGCGCTGCGCGACGGCGTGGTCGTCTATGACGGGCCCAGCGAGGCCCTGACCCATGATTTCCTGCGCGAACTTTACGGTGCCGCCGGGGAGGAGCTGATCCTGCCGGGCCCCATCGCGGCCGGCCCCCGGCGCACGGCTGCCGCCCGGCAGTTGCGCCCGGCTTCCGCGTAAACGGCAACGTCTTTCATTTGTCCCGTCCCGCATTTCCACATGTTCACTCAACTCAGGAGGAAGTCGAAAATGTTTAAAAAGGCCATGATCGCCGGCATCGCGCTGGCGGCCTTTGCTACGGTTCACGTTGCGTCCATCGGCGCGGCCCGGGCCGACATGCCGAACCCGTTGACCTTCGGCATCATTTCCACGGAATCGTCCCAGGGCCTGAAGAAAAGCTTCAACCCGTTCCTGGAAGACATGGGCAAGCAGCTTGGTGTCGAGGTGAAGGCGTTCTTCGCATCCGATTACGCCGGGGTGATCGAGGCCATGCGCTTCAAGAAAGTCGACGTCGCCTGGTTCGGCAACAAATCGGCCATGGAAGCCGTCGACCGCGCCGACGGCGAAGTCTTCGTGCAGACGGTCGACGTCACCGGCAACCCGGGCTACTGGTCGCTGCTGCTGACGCAGAAGGATAACGACAAGCTCAACAAGCTTGAGGACGTCCTGAAGTGCGACAAGTCGCTGACCTTCGGCAACGGCGATCCGAACTCCACATCCGGCTTCCTGGTGCCCAGCTTCTACGTGTTCGCCAAGAACGACGTCGACCCCAAGAAGTGCTACAAGTCGGTGCGCAACGCCAGCCACGAAACCAATGCGTTGTCCGTGGCCAACGGCCAGGTGGATTTCGCCACCAACAACACGGAATCCCTGTCACGCCTGCAAAAGAACCATCCGGAAGCCTTCGCCAAGATCAAGGCGATCTGGAAATCGCCCCTGATCCCCAACGACCCCATCGTGTGGCGGTCCGACCTGGACAAGGGCGCCAAGAGCATCATCAAGGGCTTCTTCCTGTCCTATGGCCGTCTTGGGCCGAACGCCGAAGCGGAACGCAAGATCTTGTCCGGCGTCAGCTCGGGCTGGGCACCCTTCGAGGATTCTTCCAACGCGCAGCTTTATCCGATCCGTCAGCTCCAGCTGTTCAAGGACAAGCGCAAGCTGGCCGATGACGAGCGCATGGACGCGGCAGACAAGGCCAAGAAGATTGCCGACATCGACCGCAAGCTCGACGTGCTGAAGGTTCTCAGCGAAAACCAGCTGGCCCTGCGTTAGGCCCGGCCTTTTCAAGGCGCCGCGTCCACCCCGGGCGCGGCGCCCCCCTTATTTCCCCTTAACTCGCCCGCAGGAACTCAAGTCCCATGACCGTGATCGACAACACCGGCGCCGCCGCCCAACCGCTGACGTTGCCAGCAAGGGACGTCAAGCGTTCGACCGTGAACATGCTGGGTTGGATGGTGATCCTGGCGATTCTGGCCTGGGCCTGGGAAGGGTCGGAGATGAACCCCCTGGCCCTGGTCGAATACGCCGACAACATGGCCGAATTCGCCTCCGGGTTCTTCCCGCCGAATTTCTACGAATGGCCGACCATGCTGCGCGAGATGCTGATCACCGTTCAGGTCGCCATCTGGGGCACGGTGCTCGCGGTTGTCTGCTCGGTGCCTTTGGGCATTCTGTCGTCCCAGAATTTGGTGCCGTGGTGGGTTTACCAGCCGACACGCCGGCTCATGGACGCAGCCCGCGCCATCAACGAATTCGTGTTCGCCATGCTGTTCGTGGTCGCCGTGGGTCTGGGGCCCTTCGCGGGTGTGCTGGCTTTGTGGGTCCATACCACGGGCGTTCTGGCCAAGTTGTTTTCCGAGGCGGTCGAAGCCATCGACCCCAATCCGGTCGAGGGCATCCGCGCCACCGGGGCCGACGCCGTTCACGAGGTCATCTTCGGCGTCATTCCGCAGGTCCTGCCGCTTTGGATTTCCTTCTCGCTCTACCGGTTTGAAAGCAACCTGCGCTCGGCAACGGTGATCGGCATCGTCGGCGCGGGGGGCATCGGCATGGTGCTGTGGGAATTCATCCGCGGGTTTTATTATGCGGAAACCGCGGCGGTGATGCTCATCATCATCGGCACGGTAACCCTGCTCGACATCGTTTCCCAAGTCCTGCGCCAACGCTTTACGTGACCTTTCAGGCTGGGTGATGGCCTCGTGAATGTTCCGCCATTACCTGCTTGGCCGATTTGTGCGAATCGGCTACGGTTCTTGTCTGGGCCTCTTGGGGGGGCTGCCGCGCGGCCGGTGGTCGTGCGGACATTCGAATGAGGACACAACAACAATGCGTAGGACGCAGGTATGAGCACCGAAGTTGCCACCGCCGCTGGGACGGCCGTGACTGGCGATGACCGCAACGCGGAAATTCGCGACGAAATCTCCAGCCTTCAGACGGAAATCGCCCAGGTCGGGAAGGTCGCCGAACAGATCGATGCGATCGCCAAGCAGACCAACCTCCTGGCCCTGAACGCGACCATCGAGGCTGCCCGTGCCGGCGATGCCGGCAAGGGCTTTGCCGTCGTTGCGGGCGAGGTCAAGAACCTGTCGGCGCAGACCGCGCGGGCGACCGCCGAAGTCGGCGAGGTTCTGGAAAACCTCCGCCGTCGCGTCGACCACCTGGCCAGCCTTCTTTAACAGCGGATTATCGGTTGCTTGATGTCCACCTGCCCGGAGTCGGGCGGGTGGCATCGTCTGTTCCTTGCCGGATTGCCGGCTTAGGCAACTTGGCGGCCGCGCCGCCATACCCCCATGATCGCCGGCAGATCCTGGTAGGACTTCACACGGACCAGATCGGCGGACTTGCCGGGCGTGATCTCGCCGCGGTCGGTCAGGCCTGCCATGGCGGCAGGTTCGGCCGTCACCATGGCGACGGCATCGGGCAGAGCGATCCCGTGGTTGTCGACCAGGATGAAGGCCGAATGGATCATGGAAATCGGCACGTAGTCGGACGCTAGACCGTCCAACAGGCCGACCTCGGCCAGGTCCGCGGCGGCGACGTTGCCCGAGTGCGATCCGCCCTTCACGATATTGGGGCTGCCCATGATCGTTTTCATGCCGTGGGCATGGGCGGCGCGGGCGGCGTCCAGGGTGGTCGGAAATTCTGAAATCAGAATGCCTTCCTGGTGGCCCTGGGCCACGTGTTCGGCCGTGGTGTCGTCGTGGCTGGCCAGGGGGATGCCGCGCTTGCGCGCTTCCCCGATGACCGCCTGGCGATTTTGGGCGCTGTAATTCTTCTGCCGTTCGATCAGGCCGTCGATCTGGGCGTCCAGTTCCGCCGCGGTGTAGACGCGGCTGTATACCTTTTTCCACTTGTCCAGGTCGCGCCATTGGCGCTGGCCCGGGGTATGATCCATGACTGACACCAGGGCGACCAGGGGATGGTCGATGATGTTGGCCAGTTCGTTCATCACGGTGTCGGATGCCACCTCGGCGCGGATGTGCAGGCGATGATCGGCCTTCATCAGGTCATCGTCGACCGAGGCCGTAAGGACGTCCTTGGCCAGGTCCAAAGCGCCCTGGCGCCCGGGCTTGCCCAGGTGCATGTCGCCGACGACCAGAGAATCGAACACCGTCGTGACGCCGGCTGTGGCCAGCATGCGGTCGTGAACCTGAAACGCTGCCAAGCCCGGCCATTTCACGCCGGGGCGCGGCTCCAGATGCTTTTCCAGATTGTCCGTGTGGATATCGACCAGGCCGGGGATCAGGTAGTCGCCGTCGCAGTCGATGGCCTGGGGCAGGCCGCTGCGTCCGTCATCGACGTCGCGGATCATGCCACCGGCGACCCGCAGGGTGCCGGTAAAGGCGCGATCACGGGTGACCACCGTGGCATTGGTGAAGATAAGTTCCGAAGCCATGGAACCACTATTTACCACGATGTTCATCATCCCGCGCACCTCTGTTCGTCGGCGGCCATGCGGCGGCCCGCCGGTATCGTTCCAAGCCTCTTAGAGGTCGGGAATGTCCTGAATGTGACCGGGGGATGACGTGTGGATGACAGCGCCGCCGCAGGGATTGCCAGAGTCAGGTCGAGGGTTCGAACAGCAACTGCACGCGGTCGCCGGCGAACCGGGTCAGGCCGTATTCGATGGGCTTGCCGTCCGTGTCCACGTTGATGCTTTCGGCGACCAGCACCGGCCGGTTGGGCGGCTGGCTGAGAAGCTGGGATTCGTCGGCGTCGGGCATGCGGGTCGTGACGCGGGTGATCTTGCGGAAGAAGTCGGTGACGCCGAACTGGGCCAGGACTTTCGAGATCGACCGCGATTCCTCGAATGCCTCGATCATGCTGGGAAAGCGTTCGGCGCAAAAGTAATGGTCGGCGACACTGATCGGCCGGCCGTCGGCCTCGCCGATCGTGCGGATCAGGGAAACCAGGGCCCCTTCCGTCAAATCAAGAGCTTCGGCGACGTCGCCCGAGGCCTTGACCCGTTCACTCAACAGAACCCAGCCGCCGGGCTGGCGGCGTTGGGCCATGATGTTTTCCGTGAACCGGGTGCGGCGGCGCACGGGATAGTCGATGACGTGTTCATGGACGAAGGTGCCGCGGCCCTGTTCGATGCGGATCAGGCCTTCCTGCTCCAGCCCCTTCATGGCACGGCGCACGGTATGGCGGTTGACGTTGAAGCGTTCGGCCAAGTCGTGTTCCGTCGGCAGGCGAGACCCTGGCGCGATCATGCCGCTGGCGATGTCATCGGAAATCTGTTCCTCGATCTGGCGCCACAGGGATACGCCCGATCCGCGTTTCACTCTTGTTGGGTCCATGACTTGGCCTCATTCCATCCCATGATGATCCGTCGCCGACGTGTCATTGAATCGTCACGACTTGCCGATTTACTTGCCGGGTACGTCAGGTCATATTATCACGAAAGAAATAGACGTCTAGACAAATATTCAGTTTGTCTACTCACGCGACAAAGGCCGCCGCGGGGCTTAGCGGTGCACAAGATTGTTGGATATCCGAACGAAAATGAACCGTTGTTCCAAGTCTCAGGCCTCTGACCAGGCGATCGGCCCCGATGGCCGCGCGGAATGGATGGGCTTGCTGGCGCGTGCATCCGAAGCCGACCTGGAAGCGGCATGGCGGGCGCAGGTGCCGGAATTGGCGGTCTTGGAATACGACGTTTTGCGCGCGCCGCAACAGGGTCTGGTGATGGTGCGGGGACGTGCCGGCGGCGATGGTCAAGCCTTCAACCTGGGCGAAATGGCGGTCACCCGTTGTTCCTTGCGTCTGGCCGACGGCACCGTCGGGCACGGCTACGTCGCCGGCCGTTCGGCGCGGCATGCGGAACTGGCGGCCTTGTTCGACGGCCTGTTGCAGACGGACGCCTGGTCGGACCGGATCAGGGAGCACGTCATCGCGCCGCTGCGGGCGTCGTGCGCAATGGCGCGGGCACGCGCGGCGGCCAAGACCGCGGCGACCAAGGTTGAGTTCTTCACCCTGGTCCGTGAACAATCGGCGGATTCCAAATGACCACTTCGACGGGTTCAATGGCGGGCGGTCTGGCCGCGGGGTTCCATGACCCGGTGCATGACGCGCAGGGGGTGTTCCGCGACGTCCTGCGCGCGATGTCACGGCCGGGCGAGGTGCGGGAAACGGCGGTCCAAATCGATCCGCCGGCCCCGTTGGGCGTGGCGGCGGCGGCGGTCTGCCTTGCCCTTCTGGATTTCGAAACGCCGCTTTGGATTGATGGTGGCGGCCGTGATGTGGATGGGGCGGCATCCTTCCTGACCTTTCACACGGGTGCCCCTCGCGCGACGGGACCGGCCCAGGCCGATTTCGTCTTGGTCGCCGACGGCAGAATATTGCCTACCTTTGATACGTTCCATCAGGGCACGGACGAAGCCCCCGAAGGCTCGGCGACCCTGATCGTGCAGGTCGCGGATCTGGCGGCGGCGTCCCCCGATGCTGCGGGTACCTGGCGGCTGAGCGGCCCGGGCATCGACGGTACCGTGGGGCTTCATGTCGCGGGCCTGCCCGACGGGATCGTCGATGACCTTGCCCGCAATGCGGACCGCTTTCCCCGCGGTATTGACCTGATCCTTTGCGCCGGCCGGCGCATCGCCGCCCTGCCACGCACGACACGGGTGGAGGGCTGAGGTCATGTATGTCGCGGTCAAAGGCGGAGAAAAGGCCATCGACAACGCCCATGCGCTGCTGGCCGAGGAACGGCGCGGCGATGCCGATGTGCCGGAACTGGCGCTTGATCAGATCAAACAACAGATGTCGCTCGCCGTCGACCGGGTGATGGGGGAGGGCTCGCTCTACGATCCCGACTTGGCCGCACTCGCGATCAAGCAGGCCCAGGGCGATCTGGTCGAGGCCGTGTTTCTGCTCCGCGCCTTTCGCACCACCCTGCCGCGTCTGGCCGTTTCCACACCCATCGACACGGCGATGATGACGGTCCGGCGACGCATCTCGGCGACCTTCAAGGATCTGCCGGGCGGCCAGGTGTTGGGCCCGACCTACGACTACACCCACCGCCTGCTCGACTTCGCCCTTGCGGCGGGAGCCCCGGTACCGCCCGCACCCGAGGGCGATCCGGCGGTGATGGCCGACGCCATGCCCCGGGTCACCGACATTCTGGCCCATCAGGGGCTAATCGAACCGGAAGCGGGCGACGCGGACGGGGACGCCAAGGTCGCCGACCTGACCCGCGAACCACTCGCCTTTCCCGCCGGCCGCGACCTGCGCTTGCAGAACCTGGCCCGTGCCGACGAGGGTTTTCTTTTGGCGCTTGGCTATTCGACGCAGCGCGGATACGGCCGCAGCCATCCCTTCGCCGGGGAAATTCGCATGGGCGAGGTCGCGGTCGAGATCGTGCCCGAGGAGCTGGGCTTCGCCATCGAGATCGGCGACATCACTGTCACCGAATGTCAGATGATCAATCAGTTCGCGGGTTCTGCGACGGAGCCGCCGCAGTTCACCCGAGGCTATGGCTTGGTGTTCGGCCGTTCCGAACGCAAGGCCATGTCCATGGCCCTGGTCGATCGCAGTCTCAGGGCCCGCGAGTTGGGCGAGGAAATCGAGGCCCCGGCCCAGGACGAGGAATTCGTGCTCTACCATTCCGACAACGTGGAGGCCCAGGGCTTCGTGCAGCACCTGAAGTTGCCCCATTACGTGGATTTCCAAAGCGAACTGGTCCTGGTCCGCGCCCTCAGGCGCGAGGCGGCTGCCCGGCGCAACGAGGCTGCCGAATGACCCAGGCGCGGACAATGACGGACGGCGGCTACAATTTCGCCTATCTGGATGAGCAGACCAAGCGGATGATCCGCCGCGCGATCCTCAAGGCCGTGGCGATTCCGGGCCATCAGGTGCCCTTCGGGTCGCGCGAAATGCCGCTGCCCTACGGCTGGGGCACCGGCGGCATCCAGGTCACGGCCTCGATCATCGGTTTGGCGGACGTGCTCAAGGTCATCGACCAGGGGGCCGACGACACCACCAACGCCGTGTCCATCCGCCGCTTCTTCGCGCGCACGGCGGGGGTTGCCACGACCGAGGCGATGGCGGATGCGACGATCATCCAGACCCGCCACCGCATTCCCGAAACGGCGCTGCGCGATGATCAGATCATCGTCTATCAGGTGCCGATCCCCGAACCCTTGCGCTGGCTTGAGCCGCGCGAGGCCGAAACCCGCAAGATGCACGGCCTTGCCGATTACGGTGTCATGCATGTGAAGCTGTACGAGGATATCGCCACCTACGGCCATATCGAGACGTCCTACGACTATCCGGTCCTGGTCAACGGCCGATACCTGACGGCGCCGTCGCCGATCCCCAAGTTCGATAATCCCAAGATGCATGAAATGGCCGCCCTGCAGTTGTTCGGCGCCGGGCGGGAAAAGCGCATCTATGCCATCCCGCCCTATACCCGGGTCGAAAGCCTGGATTTCGAGGACCACCCCTTCGCGGTTCAGACATGGGAGGCCCGCTGCGCCATCTGCGGCGCCGAGGACAGTTTCCTCGACGAAGTCATCACCGACGACCACGGCGGGTCCATGTTCGTGTGCTCCGACACGGACCACTGCGGACGCCGCGTCGCCGACGGCCACCGGGGAGACGGCGAATGACGGACGCGGCCCCTCAGGACGCCCCGCTGCTCAGTGCGCGGGGGATCACCCATTCCTATGGTGCCCGTATCGGCTGCCGGGACATCGCCTTCGACCTGTGGCCGGGCGAAGTGTTGGGCGTGGTCGGCGAAAGCGGGTCCGGCAAGACGACGTTGTTGAATTGCCTGTCGGCGCAAATGATGCCGTCGTCCGGCAAGCTGACATACCGCCTGCGAACGGGGGATCAGGCGGATGTCTATGCCCTGACCGAGGCCGAGCGCCGCATGCTCATGCGCACGGACTGGGGCTTCGTGCATCAGAACCCGCGCGACGGTTTGCGCATGGGGGTCAGTGCCGGGGCCAACGTTGGCGAACGCCTGATGGCCGTGGGCGCGCGCCATTACGGCGCCATTCGCGACCAGGTCACGGATTGGCTCGGCCGGGTGGAAATGGACCTGGATCGCATCGACGATCTGCCGTCGCAGTTTTCCGGCGGCATGCAACAGCGTGTGCAGATCGCGCGCAATCTGGTGTCGGGGCCGCGTCTGGTGTTCATGGACGAACCCACGGGCGGGCTCGACGTATCGGTGCAGGCGCGGCTGCTCGACCTGCTGCGTGGTTTGACCAACGATCTGGGCTTGTCCGCCGTGATCGTCACCCACGATCTTGCCGTGGCCCGCTTGCTGTCGCACCGCCTGATGGTTATGCGCCGGGGCGAGGTGGTGGAGCAGGGGCTGACCGATCAGGTTCTGGATGATCCGCAGCACGCCTATACCCAGCTTCTCGTGTCCTCGGTGCTGCAGACATGAGCGCGCCGGTGATCCGCATCGAGGGCCTGTCCAAGTCCTTCGTCCTGCACAACCAGGGCGGGGTCGAACTGCCCGTGTTCCGGGACATCGACCTGGAGGTCTTCGCCGGTGAATGCCTGGCCCTGCACGGGCCGTCGGGCACGGGGAAAAGTTCGCTGATCCGCCTGATCTACGGCAACTATCTGTGCCCTCAGGGGCGCATCCTGGTTCGCCACGACGGGCGGGTCACCGATGTCGCCCGTGCTCTGCCGCATGAAATTCTCGACCTGCGCCGCCGCACCATGGGCTACGTCAGCCAGTTTCTGCGCGTCATTCCTCGTGTGCCTGCCCTGCAGGTGGTGGCCGAGCCGCTGCGTGCCCAAGGGGTCGACGCGGCGGCGGCGGAGCGGGCGGCAGGTGAGATGCTGACCCGCTTCAACATCCCCGAGCGCCTGTGGCATCTGGCGCCGGCGACGTTTTCCGGCGGCGAGCAACAGCGCGTCAACCTGGCCCGCGGTTTCATCGTCGATTACCCGATCCTGCTGCTCGACGAGCCGACGGCCTCTCTCGACAAGGCCAACCGGGACGTGGTGGTCGACGTGATCCGGCAGGCGACGGCGCGGGGTGCCGCGGTGGTCGGCATCTTCCATGACGCGCACATGCGGGACGCCGTGGCGACCCGCGTTCTCGACCTGGCCCCCGCCGGGGTGGTGGCCTAGGTGCCCGGTGCCGGCGGCCCCGTGACCCAGACCACGGAACGCTACGCCGTCTATTTCATACCCGGCCCGGACACGGCCCTTTGGCAGGCGGGCTGTCGCTGGCTTGGACGGAATCCGGATGTGATCACGGATGACAGGCCCTTGCCGCCGCTGCAAGCGGCTGATGCGGGCGTTTCCACAGAGGATTGGGCGTCGGTGACGGCCGAGCCCCGGCGTTACGGTTTCCACGCGACCCTGAAGCCGCCCTTTCATTTGGCCGAGGGCCGCGACCTCGCGGATCTGGACGCGGCGCTGGCGCGCTTCGCCGCCGGGCGCAGGGCCTTTCAGACGGTGGCGTTGTCGGTCACGCATCTTGGCGGCTTTCTCGCACTCTGTCCTTCCGCGCCGGCGGCTGATCTGGAGGCCTTGGCCGCAGATTGCCTGCGGACCTTTGAGCCGTTTCGGCACCCACCTGACGCAGCGACCCTGGTGCAGCGCCGGGCACGGGGGCTCACGCCCCGGCAGGATGCTCTGCTGGAAGCGTGGGGTTATCCATTCGTCCTGGAGGAATTCCGCTTTCACATGACCTTGACGGGACGTCTTTCAGACGAGGCGGCGGCCCGCTATCTACCGTTGCTGGACGGACTGTTCGCGGCGGCCTTGGCGGCCCCGCTTACCGTGGGCGGCGTTGCGCTGTTCCGCGAGCCGGCCCCCGGCGCCCCTTTCGAAACCGTCCGTCGATATCTTTTTTCCGCACGCTAATGCGGGTCGGTTGAACAACCTCTATATTGCTAAAACGTAATTTATTTTCAGATAATTAGGTCGTTTCCACCGGCGTTCTTCGAGGCCATCGCAAGGTCCCCTGGGCAGCTTTCGAGGGGAGATTATTCAAATAGGTCTCAAAAAAAATCATTGATCTTTCCTGGTGGGAATGATCTTATTTTGCCTGTGGTATACCAAATGCCAAAGAGCTCAAAAGAGCCAAAGCTAAGGTGTGTCGCAATGTTTGGGAAAACATCGACCAAGTGAATTGACAGGACCGTCTGATCCGACCGCCGGATAAAAACAATACAGGCGCAAGGGGAAGGCATTTAACCGCCATTCGACTTTGGCTTATACTATGGCCGAGTGCGCTATGGCGCTATCAACAACTGGGAGGACACCCATGAAGACTTTTGTCAAGAAACTGCTGGGCGTCGGCATCACTGTCGGCCTGGTTTCCGGTTTCACGGCCATCGCAGGTAAAACTGCCCTGGCCTGGGAGCCGGTTAAGCCGATTCAGTTCGTCGTGATGGCCGGCAAAGGCGGGGGCGCCGACAAGCTGGCGCGTCTGATGCAGTCGATCATCGAAAAGCATAAGCTGTCGCCGAAGCCCGTTACGCCGATCAACAAGCCCGGCGGTTCCGGTGCGGAAGCCCTTGTGTACATGAAGAACCACAAGGACCCCGACCATGCCATCATGGTCACCCTGAACAGCTTCTACACCACGCCGCTTCGTCAGCCGAAGCTGGAAGTGGATCCGCTTACCTTCGCGCCGATCGCACGTATGGCCGAAGACACCTTCGTGCTCTGGGTCCACAAGGACGCCGGCATCAAGACCGTCGACGAATACGTGAAGGCCGCCAAGGCCGCCGGCAACCAGTGGATCATGGCCGGTACGGGTAAGGCGTCCGAAGACAACCTGCTCGCCGACTTCCTGAACGCGGCCTATGGCCTCAACATGAAGTACGTCCCCTACAAGGGCGGCGGCAAGGTCGCCAAGCAACTGGCCGGTAAGCACGCCAACTCCACGGTCAACAACCCGTCGGAAGCCCTCGGCTTCTTTGAAGCCGGCACGGTCGTGCCGCTGGCGTCGTTCACTGACGAGCGTCTGCCGCTGTTCAAGGACACGCCGACCTTCAAGGAACTGGGTCAGGACTTCGTTTACTACATGCAGCGCTCCGTCGTCGGCGCGCCGGGCATGAGCAAGGAAGCCCAGGCGTTCTTTCAGGAGGTCTTCAAGAAGGCTTATGCCACCCCGGAATGGCAGAAGTACATGAAGTCCAAGAGCCTGCAGGGTGACCTGCTCCAGGGTGATGCGCTCCAAGCTTACTGGAAGCGTGAAAACGAAGTGCATCGCAAGATGCTGATCAAGATGGGCGCCATCAAAGGCTAAGTCCGTCTGATACCCAAAGAAACGATATAGGGGAGGTTCCGTCGTCATGCGTCGTGCTGAAATCATCACTGCTGTCCTGATGGCGGGCCTCTCCATATATCTAATGGTGAAGAGCGCCGAGCTGCCCATCGGCTGGATCCCCGGCGAGGGGCCCGGCGGCGGCTTCTGGCCCTTCTGGCTGGCCGCGTTCATGCTCGGCTCCATTATCTGGGTGATCGTCAATTGGTTCCGCCGGACGAGCCCGCCGGCAAAGTCTGAAGATCCTTTTCTCGACGCCTACGGCATGAAGATGTTCTTGGTCGTTGGCGGTGGCGTGACCGGAATGATCGCGCTGGTCGACATCATCGGCATGCACTTCGCCGCCATGGTTTTTATGATCTACTACATCCGCTTTCTGGGCGGGCATTCATGGAGAGTCACCCTGGGCATCGCCTTGCCGACACCCGTGGTGCTCTTCCTGTTCTTCGACATCGCCTTGCGGAACTTCCTGCCCACGGGGTTCATGGACCCCCTGTACATCCCGCTCTACAACTACTTCCTCTAAACCTGCGACGATGGGTTGCCCCGGCATAAGGGGCATGAGCGGAAAATTCTCTGGTCTACAAAAGACCAGGAACCACGAAACATGACGGCCCGCCGGCAACGTCCGGCTCCGTCCGGGGAAACGAAGTAAAGAACAATGGAACTTATCGGTCTTCTGTCAGACGGTTTTCTGGTCGCTTTCGAGCCACTGAACCTCGGCCTGATCGTGCTGGGTGTGGTCGTCGGCCTGTTCGTGGGCGCCATGCCCGGGTTGGGCTCCGTCAACGGCGTCGCCATCTTGCTGCCGATGACCTTCCTGGTGCCGCCCGCATCGGCCATTATCTTCCTGGCCGCGCTCTATTACGGGGCGATGTACGGCGGTGCCATATCCTCGATCACGTTGGGTATTCCCGGCGCCTCGACGGCCGTTGCGACGACTTTCGACGGGCGCCCGCTCGCCATGAAGGGCGAGGCCGACAAGGCCCTGATCGCGGCGGCTCTGGCGTCGTTCGCCGGGGGCACGATCTCGGTCATCCTGTTCACTCTGTTCGCGCCGCCCCTGGCCTCCGTCGCTCTGGATTTCGGTGATCCGGAAATCTTCGCGCTGATGATCCTGGCTTTCGCGACTTTCGTCGGTCTGTCCGGCGACGACATCGCGAAGACGATCTTCTCAATCTGTATCGGCATGGTGATGTCGGCCATCGGTTTCGACATCATCTCGGGCGAGCCGCGCCTGGTGCTGTTCGATCTGATCGGCTTCCAATCCAAGATCAACTTCCTGGTGCTGGCCATCGGCATCTACGGCATCGGCGAAATGATGTGGACCATCGAGGTCAGCCGCGGCGAGACGATGATGTCCAAGGTGACGCTTTCGGTCGAACGCGTGATTAGCAATCTCAAGATCATCTGGGGCACCTGGAAAGCCTGGCTGATGGGTTCGAGCCTGGGCTTCTTCGTCGGCATCCTGCCGGCGGCGGGCGCCACGCCGGGTTCTCTTATGGCCTACGGTGTCGCGAAGATGACGTCGCGCGAGCCGCATATGTTCGGCAAGGGGGCGGTCGAGGGTGTGGTTGCGCCGGAAGCCGCGAACAATGCGGCCTCCACGGGCTCGCTGCTGCCGATGCTGACACTGGGCATTCCCGGTTCGCCGACAACGGCGGTGCTGCTGGGCGGCATGGTCATCTGGGGCCTGCAACCGGGACCGCGCCTGTTCGTCACGGAAACGGAATTCGTGTGGGGGCTGATTGCCTCGCTCTATGCCGCGAACCTGTTCGCGGTCATCATCAACATTGCTTTTATTCCGCTGTTCCTGTGGTTTCTCAAGACGCCGTTCACCATTTTGGCGCCGCTGATCTTCGTCTTGTCGATGGTCGGCGGATACGCCGCGACGGAACGCATGTTCGACGTCTGGCTGATGCTGATCCTGGGTATTGGCGGTTATCTGATGCGCAAGTTGGACTACCCGGTCGCGCCGGCGGTGCTCGCCATCGTTTTGGGCCCCATCGCCGAACCGGCGTTGCGCCAGTCCTTGTTGATTTCCGGGGGTGATGTCTTGGTGTTCTTCAATCGGCCGATCGCCGGCCCGATCACCATCATCGCGCTGGTGCTTCTGTTCCTGCCGGCTTTTCAGACCGCGTGGCGTCGTATCCGCGGTAAGAAGCCTGCGGCGGGATAAATTGCAGCCGTAACGGCGGGGTCGCGGGGCGGCTCCGCCGGATGGCGTGGGAGGTGACGTTAAGGGCGGAAAGTGCTGGCTTCTGGTTTCTGGTGTATTGTATACCACAGCGAAAGCGGCTATACCCTCGGCCAAGCTGGCAAGGGGTAAGTGGGAACCCGCCGGCAACACGATCAACTTAGGGGACTCCCCGGGACAAAACCATGGAAAGAGAAGCCGAAAGCATCGCCGATACGGAAGCGACGGGGGCGTCCGGACTGGTCGTTCAGCCGATCGACGCGAACTTTTCTCTTAAGGACCGAATTTACGATTCCTTGAGGCGGGCGATCACCTCAATGAACATCTATGCCGAGGACGCCGAGCTTCGGCTTGACGAACGAAAACTTTCCGAACAGCTTGAGATCAGCCGCACGCCGATCCGCGAAGCCCTGGCCCGTTTGGAACAGGAAGGCCTGGTTCATATCGTTCCGCGCAAGGGTGTCTTCATCGTCCGCAAGACCAAGCGCGAGGTCCTGGAATTGATTACCGTTTGGGCGGCGCTGGAAAGCATGGCCGCGCGGTTGGCGACCGAGGTCGCGTCCGACGAGGGCATCGCCGAACTGCGCACCATGTTCGCGGACGTCGAAAGCGAAGAGGCCAAAGCCGCCATCGACGAATATTCGTCGAAGAACATCCGTTTCCATCAGGCAATCCTGAAACTCGGCGGCTGCAAGCTGATTCAGGATATGTCCGACAACCTGTTTATCCATATGCGTTCGATCCGCGCCCGCACCATTTCCGAAGGCGACCGCGCCAAGCGGTCGGTGATCGACCATATGCATATCATTGAGGCGCTCGAACAACGGGACGCAGAGCTGGCTGAACGGCTGGTCCGGGAGCATTCCATGAACTTGGCCCGGCATATCGAACAACACGTGGATTACTTGGACTAGGGACAATCCGTCGGGCATCCCGGTCCGCCATCGGCAGACGGGGGCCTGACTTCGGTCCAGCAGAGACCGCAAGGGAGAACAAAGAAATGGCAAATACGGCAACCGATACCCAGGCGCAGGAGGCCCCCGAGGCCGGCACGCTTACGGACGGTTTTCACCTCGTCATCGACGCGTTGAAGCTGAACGGTATCACCAACATCTATAACGTGCCGGGGATTCCGATCACCGATCTGGGCCGCTTCATGCAGGCCGAGGGCATGCGCGTTCTGTCGTTCCGCCACGAACAGCACGCTGGCTACGCCGCCGCGATCGCCGGCTACCTGACCCAGAAGCCGGGCGTGTGCCTGACCGTTTCGGCGCCGGGCTTCCTCAACGGCCTGACCTCGTTGGCCCATGCCACGACCAACTGTTACCCGATGATCCTGATTTCGGGCTCGTCCGAACGGGAAATCGTCGACCTGATGCAGGGCGACTACGAGGAAATGGACCAGCTCGCCATCGCCAAGCCGCTGTGCAAGGCGGCCTATCGTGTGCTGCATGCCGAAGACATCGGCATCGCCGTCGCCCGCGCCATCCGGGCCGCCGTCTCGGGCCGCCCGGGCGGGGTCTACCTCGACCTGCCGGCCGCCCTTCTGGGCCAGACCATGGACGCTCTGAAGGGCCAGCAGTCGCTGGTCAAGGTCATCGACCCGGCCCCGGCGCAGCTGCCGGCACCGGAAGCGGTCACCCGCGCGCTCGACGTCCTGAAGTCGGCCAAGAAGCCGCTCATCATCTTGGGCAAGGGTGCTGCCTATTCCCAGGCCGACGACAAGATCCGCGAACTCGTCGAAAAATCCGGCATTCCCTACATCGCCATGAGCATGGCGAAGGGTCTGCTGCCGGACGATCACGATCTTTACGCCGGCGCCGCGCGCTCCCTGGTTCTGAAGGAATCGGACACGGTCATGCTGATCGGCGCCCGGCTCAACTGGTTGCTCAGCCATGGCAAGGGCAAGCAGTGGGGCGACGCGCCGAAGGAGTTCGTGCATATCGACATCGATCCCAAGGAAATGGATTCCAACGTCGAAATCGCCGCCCCGATGGTCGGTGACATCGCGTCCTGCGTCGGCTTGCTGCTCGACGGCATGGGCGGCGACTGGAAAACCCCGCCGTCCGATTGGATCAACGCGGTCAAGGCCAAGCGTGACGCCAACGTCGAAAAAATGGCGCCGCGTCTGCAGAACAACAACGTGCCCATGGACTTCCATGGCGCCCTCGGCGTGCTCAAGCGCATCGTCGCGGCGAACCCGGACATGGTGCTGGTCAACGAAGGCGCCAATACCCTCGATTTCGCGCGTTCCATTATCGATATGTTCAAGCCGCGCAAGCGCCTGGACGTCGGCACCTGGGGCGTCATGGGCATCGGCATGGGCCAGGCCATCGCGGCCGCGGTCGAAACCGGCGAGCAGGTGCTTTGCATCGAGGGCGACAGCGCCTTCGGCTTCTCGGGCATGGAGATCGAAACCATCTGCCGCTACAACCTGCCGGTCTGTGTTGTCGTGTTCAACAACGGCGGCATCTACCGCGGCACCGACAAGAACCCGACCGGTGGCGCCGATGTGGCGCCGACCGTGTTCGTCAAGGATGCGCGCTACGACAAGATGATGGAGGCCTTCGGTGGTCTCGGCTTCTACGCGACATCCCCGGACGAACTGAACCAGGCGGTGACGGAGGCCATCAAGGCCGGCCGGCCGGCCCTGGTCAACGCCGTCATTGATGAAAACGCCGGCACCGAAAGCGGTCGCATCGGCAACCTGAACCCGCAGAGCGTCGTCGCGAAGAAGTAACGCAGCTCTATTCGATCAAAACTGAATAACGGGAACGAACAATGAAAGCTCTCGAAGGCGTCAAAATTCTGGACATGACCCATGTGCAGTCGGGTCCCACCTGTACCCAGCTTCTGGCCTGGTTCGGGGCCGATGTAATCAAGGTGGAACGTCCGGGTGTTGGTGATGCAACCCGCAAGCAGCTGGTCGACGTGCCCGGCGCCGACTCGCTCTACTTCACCATGCTGAACCACAACAAGCGCTCGGTGACGCTGAACACCAAGTCCGACGAGGGCAAGGCGATCTTCACCAAGCTGATCCAGCATTGCGACGTGATGGTCGAGAACTTCGCCCCGGGCGCCCTCGATCGCATGGGCTTTTCCTGGGAGAAGATCCAGGAAATCAATCCGCGCATGATCTATGCCTCGGTCAAGGGGTTCGGCCCCGGCCCCTATTCGGAATGCAAGGTCTATGAGAACGTCGCGCAATGCGCCGGCGGCTCGGCCTCGACGACCGGCATGCTGGGCGATGTTCCCATGGTCACGGGCGCCCAGATCGGCGACAGCGGCACGGGCCTGCATCTGGCGCTGGGCATCGTCACGGCGTTGTATCAGCGCACCCATTCCGGCAAGGGGCAGCGCGTCGAATGCGCCATGCAGGACAGTGTCCTCAACCTGTGCCGCGTCAAGCTGCGCGACCAGCAGCGCCTGAAGGCCGGTCCGCTGACCGAATATTCCCAGTTCGGCGAAGGCATCGAATTCGGCGACGCCACGCCGCGTGCGGGCAACGATTCCGGCGGCGGCCAGCCGGGCCGCATCCTCAAGTGCAAGGGCTGGGAAACCGATCCCAACGCCTATACCTACTTCATCACCCAGGCCGCGGTGTGGGAGAAGATCTGCGACGTCATCGGCAAGCCCGAATGGAAGACGGACGAGGATTTCGCCACGCCGAAGGCGCGCCTGCCGCGTCTCAACCAGATATTCGGCGCGATCGAGGACTGGACCATGACCAAGACCAAGTTCGAGGTCATGGAAATCTGCAATCCGCTGGACATCCCCGTCGGCCCGATCCTGTCGATGAAGGAAATCGCCGAGGAGCCGAGCCTGCGCGACACCGGCACGGTGGTCGAGGTCGATCATCCGGAACGCGGCGCCTACCTCACGGTCGGCAACCCGATCAAGCTGTCCGACTGCCCGGCCGACGTGAAGCGGTCACCGTTGTTGGGTGAGCACACGGACGAAATCCTGGCGGAAATCGGCCTGAACTCGGATGAAATCGAAGCCGCGAAGACGGGCGGCGCGGTCTGACCGCCCTCCGTTCGCTGCGAAACACAAAGATCCCCAAGGGAGGACCCTCATGCGTTTGATCCTTAACGGCCAGCAGGCCTTCGGCAAGGCCACGTTGGAAGCGATTCTGGAGAAGGGTGCGGACGAAATCGTTGGCGTTTTCTGCGCCCCCGACAAGGAAGGAAAACCCGTCGACCCGGTGAAGGAATTCGCCGTGGAAAAGGGCCTGCCTTTGTTCCAGCCGCCCAATTACACGGACCAGGAAGTTCTGGATCACATGCGGTCCCTGAACGCCGACCTGATGGTGATGGCCTATATGATCATCTTCGTGCCGGAAGAAGCCCGCGACATTCCGACTCACGGCTCGATCTGCTTCCATCCGTCCCTGCTGCCGAAGCATCGCGGCCCGTCGTCCATCAACTGGCCGATCATCGGCGGTGCGACGGAAACGGGGATCACCATCTTCTGGCCCGACGACGGCCTGGACGAAGGTTTCATCCTGCATCAGGACAAGGTCGCGATCGGCCCCGACGACACGTTGGGCGACATCTACTTCGGCAAGATCTTCGACCGTGGCGTGGCGATGATGCTGGAAGCCATCGACATGGTGAAGGCCGGTAATCCGCCGAAAATTCCCCAGAACGAGGACGAAGCCACTTACGAATCCTGGTGCCGCAAGAAGGACATGCAGATCGATTGGTCGAAGCCCGTGGCCGAGGTCTACAATCAGATCCGCGGCTGCAACCCGCAGCCGGGTGCCTGGACCACCATCGACGGCAACGAACTGTCGATCTTTGATTCCCGCAAAGTGGACGGCGACACCGGGGGCAAACCGGGTGAGGTCGTCGGCATCGAAGACGATCACATTCTGGTCGCCGCCCCCGGCGGTGCCGTCAAGGTGATGCGTCTGCGTCCCCACGACGACAAGAAGATCACCGCAGCCGAATACGTGGCCAAAGTCGGCCTGCAGAAGGGGAAGGTGCTGGGCGCCTGACCGGCGGCCGCCACAGACCCAGAGGAAACAACCCAGGCTCCAGAGATCCCGAAAGAGGGACGCGAGAGGAAACCATGCCCAAAAGTGATATCGAAATCGCCCGCGAAGCTACCATGAAGCCGATCGCCGATGTCGGCGCCGAGAAGCTGGGCATTCCCGGCGACGCGCTGCTGCAGTACGGCCCGCACAAGGCCAAGGTCGACATGAACTACCTGAAGTCGTTGGAGGGCAACCCCGACGGCAAGCTGATCCTGGTCACCGCCGTGACCCCGACCCCCGCCGGAGAAGGCAAGACCACGACCACCGTGGGCCTGGGCGACGGTTTGAACAAGATCGGCAAGAAGGCCATGATCTGTGTCCGCGAACCTTCCCTCGGCCCCTGCTTCGGCATGAAGGGCGGGGCCGCCGGCGGCGGTTATGCCCAGGTGGTGCCGATGGAAGACATCAACCTGCATTTCACGGGTGACTTCCACGCCATCGGCATTGCCCACAACCTGCTGGCAGCGCTGATCGACAACCACATCTACTGGGGGCTGGAGCCGGCCATCGACAGCCGCCGCGTCGCCTTCAAGCGCGTCGTCGACATGAACGACCGGGCGCTGCGCCAGATCACCAACTCGCTGGGTGGCGTCGCCAACGGCTTCCCCCGCGAAGACGGTTTCGACATCGTCGTGGCGTCGGAAATCATGGCGATCTTCTGCCTGGCGACCAGCCTGAAGGACCTGACGGAGCGGATCGGCAACATCGTGATCGGCCACAACCGCAACCGCGAGCCGATCTACGCCCGCGACGTCAAAGGCCCGGGCCCGATGTCGGTGCTGCTCAAGGAAGCCATCGCGCCGAACCTGGTGCAGACGTTGGAAAACAACCCGGCCTTCATCCATGGCGGTCCGTTCGCCAACATCGCGCATGGCTGCAACTCGGTCATCGCGACCAAGTCGGCGCTCAAGCTTGCCGACTATGTGGTGACGGAGGCCGGCTTCGGCGCCGATCTGGGGGCCGAGAAGTTCTTCGACATCAAGTGCCGCAAGGCGGGTCTCAAGCCGGCGGCGGCGGTCATCGTCGCCACCGTGCGTGCGCTCAAGATGCACGGCGGCGTGGGCAAGGCCGACCTGGGTACGGAAAACGTGGACGCGGTCACGAAGGGTTGCGACAACTTGGTCCGCCACATCCGTAACACCAAGCAGTTCGGTGTGCCGGTGACGGTTTGCATCAACAACTTCATCACCGACACGGACGCCGAACTGCAGGCCGTGAAGGCCGCGGCCGAGGCCGAAGGCGTGAAAGCCTTCATCGCCACCCATTGGGCGGACGGCAGTGCCGGCACGGAAGAACTGGCGAAGCATGTTGTCGAACTGGCCGATTCCGGCGTTGCCGATTTCAAGCCGCTGTATCCGGACGACATGTCGCTGCGCGACAAGGTCGAAACCATCGTCAAGAAAATCTACGGCGGCGACGGCATCACCTGCGACGGCGCGATCGAAAAGCGTTTCGCGGAATTGCAGAAAGATTACGGACATTTCCCGGTCTGCATGGCGAAGACGCAATACAGCTTCTCGACCGATCCGGACGCCAAGGGTGCGCCCACGGGCTTCACCGTGCCGATCCGCGAACTGCGGCTGTCGGCGGGGGCCGAATTCATCGTTGCCGTGACCGGCGCCATCATGACGATGCCGGGTCTGCCCAAGGTGCCGTCGGCGAATAACATCTATCTGAATGATCAAGGTCAAATCGAGGGCCTGTTCTAGACGCTAGAGTGATCTGACCAATTCCGGCCGCCCCGGCCATTTCGGTCGGGGCGGTCCGGCCATAAGGGGAGGACGACCATGAGCATCCGAAATATTCTTGTTCCCGTGCGTGGTGACGGTAAGGGCGAACTGGTCCTGAATGCCGCGGTGGCGCTTGCGAAGAAATTCGATGCCCATATTGACGTTGTCCACGCCCGAATGGGCTCCCAGGACATGCTGGCCTACGGCGCGACCCTGGCCGGCGTGCGTGACGTGGTGAACGAGATCGCGGAAACTCATGCGGCTGACGAAGAGACTCGGGTCAAAAAGTTGTACGTGGATTATTGCGAACGCCACGGCATCGCGAACATCACAGAGCCACGCAACGGCGTGAAGGGCGTGTCCGCCTCGTGGCACGAGGAGAAGGGCCGCCAAGCCAACGTCGTCGCCCGCCGGGGCCGTCTGACCGACGTGATCTTCGTTGCCCAGCCCGATGGACAGTTGGGTGTTAACACCTTCGAGGCGGCCCTCATGGAAACCGGCAAGCCGGTAATCTGCGTCCCGCCCCGGGACACCAAGGAGATCGGCCGGAACATCGCCATCGCCTGGAACGGCAGCGCCGAGATTTCGGCCGCCGTCACGTCGTCCCGGCCGATCGTCGAAGGGGCGGAAAAGCTGCTGATCCTGTCGGCGCCGGAAACCCATGGTGATGAGCTTCCCGCGTCGGACCTTGCCGAATACCTGCGCTGGCACGGCAAGAAAAGCGAGACCCAAATTCTCGATTGCGATCCGCACGAGGTCGGCCAGACGCTGCTGAAGGCTTGTGCCGACAACGGCATCGATCTGTTGTTGATGGGCGGCTATGCCCATGCCCGCCGCCACGACTTCAAAATCGGCGGCGTCACCCAATACGTGGTCGAGAAGGCCGAAATTCCGGTTCTCTTCCACCACTAAATTCCGATACGGCGGGATTCCCCCCCGCCATTTCCACGACCCGGAAAAAACCCCGCTTTCGCTGCACTGCGTCATCGCGTTCTGTTGCCATGCGCGACGCTGCCTGTTTAATGTCGCCCCCCGTTGAAACGTATACAATCCGTCAGCAATCGGGGCGGCCCAGGTCGCGTCATAAACAGCAATTCGTGGGGAAACAGAAGAATGACTTTGTGGATCAGGTACGCGCACCAGGGCGCTGAAGGTTTCGGCACGCTCGACGGCGAGGCCATCAGCGTACATTCCGGGGACATGTTCCAAGGTGCGAAGGCGACCGGCGAGACCGTCAATCTGGCGGACGTCACGGTTCTGGCGCCGGTGCGGCCGGGCAAGATCGTTGCCCTTTGGAACAACTACAACACCATGCGCGAGAAAATGAACGGCGTGCGCCCGGAAGAGCCGCTGTGGTTCATCAAGACCAACAATTCGGTCATCGGCACGGGGGCGGCCATCGAACGGCCCGCCAGTTACGACGGCAAGATCGTCTATGAAGGCGAACTGGGCATCGTCATCGGCAAGCGTTGCAAGAATGTGTCGGAAGCCGACGCGCTCGGCTATGTGTTCGGCTATACCTGCGTCAATGACGTGACGGCGGCCGATATCCTGAAGCGCGATGAAACCTTCGCCCAATGGACCCGGTGCAAAAGCTTCGACACCTTCGGCCCGCTGGGCCCGGTCATCGCCACGGGCCTGGACCCCATGAAGTTGACCGTGAAGACGATCCTCAACGGCGCGGAACGGCAGAATTATCCGGTCTCCGACATGCTGCGCACGCCGGCCAAATTGATCAGTGAAATCTCCCACGATGTGACGCTGGAGCCGGGCGACGTCATCGCCTGCGGCACCAACGTCGGCGTCGGCAGCATGAAGGAGCCGTCCAACACGGTGGAGATTGTCATTGATGGAATCGGCACGCTAAGCAACACTTTCGATAATTAGACGGATCCGCTTCGCAAACGGTTCCGACGCAGGGAACACCGTGCGGGCATGTGACGTGCCCGCCGCAGGGAAACAGAGAAAAGCAGGGAGAACACATCATGCGAGTATGCGTGATCGGCGCCGGCGCCATCGGCGGTCTTATGGGCGCTAAACTGGCCTTGGCCGGAAACGACGTCAGCGTCATCGATATGGGACCGCACCTTCAGGCGATCCGCCAGAACGGGTTGAAACTGATCTGGGAAGACGGATCGGAACATGTCGCCCAGGTGAAAGCGTTCGAAAAATGCGCCGATGCGGGCGAACAGGACCTGATCATCCTGGGGCTCAAGGCCCACTATCTGGAACTGGTTGCCAAGGACCTGGGCGCGCTCATGGGACCGAACACCATGATCATGACCGTGCAGAACGGCATTCCGTGGTGGTATTTCCACAACCATGGCGGCCCGCACGACGGCAAGCAGCTTGAAAGCCTGGATCCGGACGGCGTGCTGACCAAGTACATCGACGGCGACCGCATCATCGGCTGCGTCGTCTACCCGGCTGCCGCCGTGACGGAACCGGGCGTCATCAAGCATGTCGAGGGCGACCGCTTCCCCATCGGCGAGCTGGATGGATCGATCAGCGCGCGGGTGGAAGGCCTGAAGGACCTTCTCGAAGGGGCGGGGTTCCGGTCCCGTGTGCTTGAGGACATCCGCTCGGAAATCTGGCTCAAGGCCTGGGGCAACCTCAGCTTCAACCCGATCAGCGCGCTGACCCATGCGACCCTGGTCGACATCTGCCAGTTCCCTGAAACCCGGCATCTGGCGCAGAAGATGATGGAGGAAGCCCAGATCGTCGCGGAAAAGCTGGGTATTACCTTCCGCCATACCATCGAAAAGCGTATCGATGGCGCGGAAAGCGTCGGTGCGCACAAAACCTCCATGCTGCAGGACGTCGAGGCGGGCCGGTCGCTCGAGACCGAAGCCCTGATCGGTGCCGTGCTGGAACTGGCCAAGCTGACGGAAACACCCTGTCCGCATACCTTCGCGGTCTATTCCTGCGTCAAGCTGCTGAACAAGGTGATGGTCACCCAGCACGCGGGCGTCATCGTGCAGAACGCGGGCCAAGCCGCCGAATAGGTAAAGCCACACCTTCTGCCACGATCCGGAATTGCACCGGACCTGGGCTGCTCTATAATACATTCCGGCGGTGGGAAATGGGTTTGCCACCGCCGGAAGCAGCCTTGGGTAGGAAACAATGGCATCTGTCACCGCCAAAGTGATCGGCCTATGTGATGCGGCCCGGGAACGGGATCATCTACCGCAGGAATGCGCCAGCTGCGTTGCACGTCATCTGGCTGCCTGCTCGGGCTTGAGCACGGATGAATTGTCCCATCTGGCCGAGCACGTAAACCGCCGTAAGCTGGCGGCCGGCCAGACGTTGTTTCAGGAATCCGACCCCGCCGATAATGTCTTCACCGTCACCTCCGGCGTGTTCAAGCAATACAAGCTTCTCGCCGACGGGCGCTGTCAGGTCACCGGGTTCTATTTTGCGGGCGATCTGATCGGCCTGCCCGATGGGCCCGACTATCCCGTCACGGCCGAAGCTTTGACGCCGGTGACGGTATGCAGTTTCCCGCGCGCCCGCATCACGGAACTGGTTGGGCAGTATCCGTCATTGGCCAAGGCGGTGATCCTGAAGCTGCAACGCGAAATCACCACTGCTCAGGGACAGATGCTGTCGCTTGGCCGGCTGACGGCCGAGGAACGCATCGCTGTCTTCTTGTTGACCCTGCTGGACAAGGCGCCCGATTGCGTCAACGACGATGGGGCGCTGCGCCTGAATATGCGCCGTGCTGATATCGCGGATTACCTGGGGTTGACCGTGGAAACGGTCAGCCGCTCGTTCACCAAGCTACGCAAAGCGGGCGTGATCGGCGCCGAACATGGCGGGGCGGTCGAAATCCTGTCCCGTGACGGGCTTGAAGACATCGCCCAGGGGCCGGGATAAATCGTTCGCCGGTCTTGCGGCCATGGTGGTTGCCGGCCATATGTGAAGGACCACCGCCAGCGGAGAGTCCGTCCATGAGCAATCTCAAAATGGCCCATCGCGACGAAGACGCAGCCATGCAGAACCGACGCTGGCAGGAATTGCATGACCGCCTGCAGGCGGTCAAGCGACCGATCTTCCAGGAACTTCGCGATTATCCACCCCAGGTCGCCGGCTGCGATCTGCATTTCAAGACGCTGATCGAAAAGCGTGATGCCATCTGCCGGGAATTGGACCGCCTGGACACCCTGGAGGGCGCGCGGGACGATCAACTGGATGCCTTCGCGGTATCGTCGGCCTTTCTGGCCAAGGGCGCGTAAGCCCATCAGATCTTGGGGGCCGCAGCGGCCACCACAGGAGAGCAACCATGCCATCCGTTACGCCACCAATCCTTCGCCGCAGTGTTGCCGCGATCTTTGCCCTGATGCTGGCGGCGGTTCCCGTCGCCACCGCCCAGGCGCAATCGAATGCACCTGATCCGGACGTGTTGCTGGAGGAAGGGACGAAGAAGATCCTGCGCGCCTTCGAGCTGTTCATCATGACCATCCCTCAGTACGAAATGCCCGAGGTCCTGCCCAACGGCGATATCATCATTCGACGAAAGAACCCGCCGGGCGAAGATCGCAAGGACGGCCCCGGTGCCGATCAGCCGCCGGTTGCCGGGGAAAAGACCTAGCGAGCTTGCCCGCCTCAGTCGGCGGCCATGTCCAGCAGCTTCAGCACCGTTTCCCGGGTCAGATTTCCGCCGGTCAGAGCCGCGACCGTCTTCAACGAGGTATCGACCTTGCCCGACAGGAACCCGGCCGCCGCGGTGACGCCGGCCGGCTCGCCCAGCATCTTGGTGCGGGTCAGGATGGTCTTGAAGGCGCGAGCGATGTCCTGTTCCGAGACCAGAACGATGTCGTCGAGAAACGCGTCCAGATGCATGAACGGGTATTCGCCGGGGCGCCGGGCGCTCAGCCCGTCGGCGATGCTGTCCCAATAGTCGATGGCCGTGGGCGTGCCTGCCTGGCGCGAGACATAGGCCGCGTTGGCGCGTTCCGGCTGGATGCCGACGACCTTCACGTTCGGGTTGATCAGCTTGACCGCCGCCGCGATGCCGCCGGCGACCCCGCCCGACGACACGGGGACCAGGACCTGCTGGGCGTCGGGGCATTGTTCCATGATCTCAAAACCGATGGTGCCGTGGCCGGCGATGATCGGCGGGTCTTCCCAGGTGTCGATCGCGGTCATGCCGCGCTCCACGGCCAGGCGTTCCACCGTGGGTTGGCGGGCGAGGGCGTCCGTGCCGCACAGATAAACCTCGGCGCCGTAGCCTTCCGTTCCCTGGACCTTATAGGGGCTGGTGGCGTCCAGCATCACGACGGTGATGGGAACGCCCAGGGTCTTGCCGGCGAAGGCGAAGCCCTGGGCGAAGTTGCCGGATGAGGCCAGAACCACGCCCTTGGCCTTCTGTTCCGCCGTCAGGTAATGCATCACGTTGAACACGGCGCGCACTTTGAACGCACCCGTGACCTGTAAATTCTCGCACTTCAGGAACAGGGTTTCCCGGCCGACCTCGGCACTGTCCCGGGCCACGGGCACGACGGGCGTGCGCCGGATGGCATGGGGCATGTTGGCGCGCGCGGCGCGGACGGCGTCAAGGGTGACCAGCCGGTCACGGGAAAACAGGGAACCTTCCATGGCGGGGCAACTCCGTTGTGCCGGGCCGGATTGGCCCGCACATAGGTTTACTGCACCACGAGGTTCAGGCTCAAGGGATCAAGACGGCCGAGGGCGAGGAGAAGCTGATAGGCGGCGGTCTTTTCGTCGTAGGACGCGGTGGTGAAATTGATCTGCGCGTTGTTGACCTCGTTCTCGGCGTCGAGCACGTTGATCACCGTTTCCTTACCGGCGGCGCGCAGTTTGCGCCGGCTTTGCGCCACTTCCGAGGCGATGTTGACCGCGTTTTCCAGCAGGATCACCCGTTCGCGGGCGGTTTCCAGGGCCTGCCAGGCCAGGCGGACCTGTTCCTCCACCGTGCGGGCGGCGGCCTGCAGCTTGTTGCGGTTGGCGGCCGTGTCATAGGCGGCGCGCAGGGTCGAGGAGCGAGTGGAAAAGCCGGAAAACAGTTCCCAATCGGCCTGGAACCCGATGCTGTAGTCGCGCCGGGTGCCGAGCACGCCGCCGTTGTTCTGTTCCATGTTGAATTCGCCCTCCAGGTCGACGGTCGGATAGAGCCCGGATTTGGCCTCGACCTCGCGCTGGCGGGTGATGTCGATACTGGTGCCGGCCTCGCGCACGGCGGGGTTTTCGACCAACGCGATGGCAAGGGCGCGGTCAAGCTCGCTGGGCACGGCGTTAACCGGCGGGCGCGGGTCGTACATGTCCTCCAGATTGGGGGGGAATCCGAACACCTGCTGATAGCGCGACATGGCATCGCGCAATTGGCCTTCGAAGCCGACACGCCGTTCCTTGGCGACCTGCAGGCGTGATTTGGCCTGTAGCACGTCGACGGCGATCCCCGATCCGCGGCGCACCCGTTCATCTTCCAGGTTCAACTGGCGCTGGATGCGGCCTTCGCTTTCGATGGTGATGCCGAGCAGGCGCATCTGCCGCAGCACGGTGATATAGGCCCGCACGCCCTGGAACAGGGTGTTCTGGCGCGTGCCTTCCAGCGTGATGCGGGCCAGATGCTCGTTCAATTCGGCGATATGGATGGCCGTCCGAGTGGCATAGCCGTCGAACAGGTTCTGCGACAGGGTAAAGGTGGCGACGTTCTTGTTCTCGATGCTTTTGGCGCCGGACGCGCGCGTCGATGGGCTGTCGATGAACTCACGCCCCGCGTCGCCGGTCATGTTCAGGGTCGGCAGGCGCCGGGCCTTGGCGACGTCGATGCCCTGGCGGTTGCTTTCCAGGGTGTTCTGGGCGGCCAGAATATTGGGATGGTTGGTGATCAGGCGCGCAAGTTCGATTTCGAGCGGGGCCGCGCGAACGGTTTGCGGCGCGCAAAGTGCCGCCGCCAGAAGCCATCCAGCAATTATCGTTCCGGCAATCGCCCGTCTGCGCACGCGGTGAAACTCCCTCAAGTTCTTAAGGATTCGGTCGGCGCGCCGAACTGCGGGACGAGTCTATGCCCCGACGGCCCGGTGGTCAAACGCCCCCGAATCGCACCCGGAATCCTGGGAATCTTATAGAAAACCTTGGTTAACCGCCGGTTAAGGATGCCTTACACCGCGCCGAAACCGCCGCCGCCCGGTGTTTCGATGATGAACACGTCGCCGGGTTTAAGCTCGCGGCGGTCCGTGCCGGTTAATTCCTCGACCGTGCCGCCGGCCCGTTCCACGGCGTTGCGCCCGATCATGCCAGCGCCGCCGCCGTCGATTCCGTGGGGCGGTACGCGGCGGTGGCTGGACAGGATCGCCGCCGTCATGTCTTCGAGGAAACGGATGCGCCGGACCACGCCGTTGCCGCCCGGATGGGCCCCCGCACCGCCTGATCCCTGGCGGATGGCGAAACGTTCGACCAGCACGGGAAAGCGCCATTCCAGGACTTCCGGATCGGTCAGCCGGGTGTTGGTCATATGGGTGTGGACGGCGTCCGTGCCGTCGAAGTCCGGTCCCGCACCCGACCCGCCGCAGATGGTTTCGTAGTACTGGTGGCGGTCATTGCCGAAGGTGAAGTTGTTGCAGCTTCCCTGGCTGGAGGCGAGGGCGCCCAAGGCGCCGAACAGCGCGTCGGTGATGATCATGCTGGTTTCCACGTTACCGGCGACCACGGCGGCGGGATAGACGGGCGCCAGCATGGATTTCTTGGGGATCACCAGCTTGAGCGGCTTCAGGCAGCCGGCATTCAAGGGGATGTCGTCGTCGATCAGCGTGCGGAAGGTATAGAGCACCGCGGCATGACAGACAGCCGTGGGGGCGTTGAAGTTGCTGTCCAACTGCGCCGATGAGCCGGAGAAATCCAACGTCGCCTCGCGCTTCTTATGATTGACCGTGATCTTCACGTCGATCACCGCACCGTTGTCCATCTCGCAGGTGAACTGCCCGTCGGTCAGCACGTCAAGCACCCGGCGCACGCTTTCCTCGGCGTTGTCCTGGACATGGTCCATATAGGCCCAGACCGTTTCCAGGCCGAAGTGATCGACCATCTTGCGCAGTTCCTGGGCCCCTTTTTCGTTAGCCGCGATCTGGGCGGCCAGATCGGCCAGGTTCTGATCGAAATTGCGCACCGGATAGGTCCCGCCGCAGAGAAGATCGCGCAGGGCGTCCTCGCGCAGATTGCCCTGATCGACCAGAAGGAAGTTGTCGATCAAAACACCTTCTTCCTCGACCGTTTTACTGTCGGGGGGCATGGAGCCCGGGGTGATGCCGCCGATATCGGCGTGATGACCGCGGGAGCCGACATAGAACAAAATATCCTGGCCCTTGTCGTCGAACACGGGCGTGATGACCGTGACGTCCGGCAGGTGGGTGCCGCCGTTGTAAGGCGCGTTCAGGGCATAGACGTTGCCGGGTTTGATCTTGCCTGCGTTGTCGCGCATCACGGCGCGGATGCTTTCGCCCATGGACCCCAGGTGCACCGGGATATGCGGCGCGTTGGCGATCAGCTCGCCCTTGCGGTCGAACACGGCGCAGGAGAAATCCAACCGTTCCTTGATGTTCACGGAATAACTGGTGTTGGCCAGGGTCGTGCCCATCTGTTCGGCGATCGACATGAACAGGTTGTTGAAGATTTCCAGCATCACCGGGTCGGCCTGGGTGCCGATGGCGTGGACTTCGGGGCGCGGCTCCGCCCGGGTCAGGATAAGATGGCCCTTGCGGGTCATCTCGGCGGCCCAGCCCGGCTCGACCACGATGGTCGAGGTGTTCTCGACCAGGATCGTGGGGCCGGCAAGGCGGTCGCCCGGCAGAAGGGCCTCCGTCCTGTAAACGGGTGTTTCATATGTTTTGCCACCCGAGGTCATGGGCACCAGGGTCATGGGGCGCAGGGCGGCCACGCCGGGGATGTCCTCGATATCCGCATCTTCCGCCATGCCGGCGCGGCCGACGACTTCCACCGATACGGCTTCGATGATGTGACCTCGGCCGGGGGCGGTGAAGCCGTAGCGCTGGCGGTGCAGAACTTCGAACTCGTCGATCATCTTGTTGCGGTCGCCGAACGGCACGATCAGGGCCGTGTCCGTGCCCTTGTAGCGAAGATGGGCGCGGCGGAAGGTTTCGACGTTTTCCTTTGCGATGCCCTGGCCGTCGATCTCTGCCCGGGCGTCCTGTTCCAGGCCTTCGATGATCTCCATCAGGGGGGCGGTCAGACCGGCGGCCAGCGGTGCCTCCACCGCCTTCTCGCGGATCGCCCGCACATCGGCCAAACCCATGCCGTAGGCCGACAGCACGCCCGCGAAGGGATGCAGGAACACGGTGTTCATGCCGAGCGCGTCGGCAACCAGGCAGGCGTGCTGCCCCGCCGCCCCGCCGAAGCCGTTGAGTACATATTCCGTCACGTCATGGCCGCGTTGAACGGAGATTTTCTTGATCGCGTTGGCCATGTTTTCGACGGCGATCTTCAGGAACCCCTCGGCGACTTCTTCCGGCGTGCGGTCATCGCCGGTTTCCTCGTGGATGGTCCGGGCCATGTCCTCGAACTTGCGGCGCACGGCGCGGTCGTCCAGGGGCTGGTCCGCGTCGGGGCCGAATACGGCAGGGAAGTATTGAGGCTGCACCTTGCCCAACATGACGTTGCAGTCAGTGACGGTCAGCGGCCCGCCCCGGCGGTAGCAGGCCGGGCCCGGATCGGCACCGGCGCTGTCGGGGCCGACACGGTAGCGCGCCCCATCGAAATGCAGGATCGATCCGCCGCCGGCGGCGACCGTGTGGATGTTCATCATGGGGGCGCGCATGCGAATGCCGGCGACCTGAGTTTCGAACGTGCGTTCGTACTCCCCGTCGTAATGCGAGACGTCCGTGGAGGTTCCGCCCATGTCGAAGCCGATGACCTTGGCGAAGCCCGCCATGCGCGCCGTTTCAACCATGCCGACCACACCGCCGGCAGGCCCCGACAGGATCGAATCCTTGCCCTGGAACAGGCGCGCGTCGGTCAGCCCGCCGTTGGATTGCATGAACTGAAGCGGCGTATCGCCCAGGTCGGCGGCGACCCGGTCGACATAGCGGCGCAGGATCGGCGACAGATAGGCGTCGACCACGGTGGTGTCGCCGCGGCTGACCAGTTTCATCAGGGGGCTGACCTGGTGGCTGGTGGAGACCTGGGTGAAACCGATGTCGCGGGCGATCCGCGCGGCCCGGCGTTCATGGTCCGGATAGCGGTAGCCGTGCATGAATACGATGGCGGCGGCGCGGATGCCGGCGTCGTAGGCTTCCTGCAACCCGGCACGAAGGCGGTCTTCGTCAAGCGGCGTCAGAACCTCGCCCTGGGCATTCACGCGCTCGGGCGTTTCGATGACCTGCTCATAGAGCATTTCCGGCAGTTCGATGTGGCGGGCGAAAATGTTGGGCCGGGCCTGGTATCCGATGCGCAGCGCGTCGCCGAAGCCGTCGGTGACGACCAGAACCGTGCGGTCGCCCTTGCGCTCCAGCAGGGCATTGGTGGCCACGGTGGTGCCCATCTTGACGACATTGACGGCCCCCTCGGGGATCGCAGCACCCGGGGAAACGCCCAGAATGTCGCGGATTCCCTGCAGGGCCGCGTCCTCGTATTGGTCCGGATTTTCCGACAGCAGCTTATGAGTGACCAGCCGCCCGTCCGGTGCCTGCGCGACCAGGTCCGTGAAGGTGCCGCCCCGGTCGATCCAGACGTGCCAGCCCGATTTTCGTGTTTGATCCGCCATTTGGTCGGTTGCCGGTCCTCTCAAGCCCCCGAAGGCCCCGGTTTTTCTTGTCGGCTTTATGACAGACCGGATAGAACAGCCTCACAAGCAAAAACACAAGCCCAGAGGACATCCTGCCCCATGTCGCGCACTCTTGCCTATTTCAACAAATTCGTCGATCCCATCGCCATGGACATCCTGGCCGCCGCGCCGGAGATCACGCCCCTGCGCATCGCCTTCGAAGACGATGCCGATCACAATTGGAACCAGCTGGCCCAGGTGCACGGCATTCAGTTCATGCCGACCAACGAAACCCCGAAAGCCTGGTATCCGAACCGGGAATTCCTGGAACGCTGCCCCAACCTGCTGGCCGTGTCTTCGACCGGCGCCGGTTACGACATGATCGACGTCGACGCGTGTAACGAGTTGGGCATCATGGTGGTCAACAATTCGGGCGCCAATTCCGTGTCCGTGGCGCAGCATGTTCTGGGCCTGGCGCTGACGCTCAGCAAGCAGATCGCGCAGACCGACAAGGCCATCCGCGCCAACCCGAAGATCGACCGCCAGAACTTCATTGGCTCGGAATTGACCGGCAAGACGATCGGCATTATCGGCCTGGGCAATATCGGCCGGCTGGTCGCCGGCTATGTGAAGGTGTTCGGCGCCAAGGCGATTGCCTACGACCCCTATATCAGCGACGCCGATTTTGCCGACCGCGGGGCGGAAAAGGTCGATTTCGAAACCCTGTGCCGGGATGCCGACATCGTTTCCATCAACTGCCCGCTGAATGCCGAGACCCGAGGCATGGTCAATGCCCGCGCCTTCGGCTTCATGAAGCCCACGGCTTATTTCATCACCACGGCGCGGGGCGGCATCGCCGACGAGGACGCCCTGGCGGCGGCGCTGCGCGAGAAACGCATCCAGGGGGCCGGGCTCGACGTGTTCGATATCGAACCCACGGGCAATGCGGACAACCGGTTCGTCGAATTCGATAATGTGCTGCTGTCGCCTCACAACGCGGGCGTCACCTATGAGTGCAACTACAACATGGCCAAGGCGGCGGCCGATCAGTGGGTCACGATCCTGCGCGGCGAAAAGCCGCCGCGCCTGAAGAACCCGGATGTCTGGGATCGCTATACCGAACGGTTCGCGCAGATCTTCGGTCGGGGCGTCGCCGCGGAATAGGCGGGCGTCGCGCCGTCAGCTTTCCACAAGACCGGCGACCCGCTTGGCGATCGCGAGCGACGAGGTCAGGCCCGGGCTTTCGATGCCGTACAGGCCGACGTAGTTGGCCAGCCCGTGCACGTCGGCACCCTGGATGACGAAATCGGCGGCGTATTTGTCGTTGCTGTTGGTCAGCTTGGGCCGCACGCCGGTATAGCCCGGCGACAGGGCGCCGTCGGCCAGGCCCGGCCAGTAGCGGCGGATCGCGCCGTAGAAGCTTTCGACCCGGCTTTCGTCGACCTTGTAGTCGATCTGGTCCGGATGGGGGACGTCGAGCCATTCCACGTCGGGGCCGAACTTGGTGCCGCCGCCGAGATCGAGCGTCGAATGGGTGCCGAGCCCGCCCGGCACGGGGGCCGGATAGATCAGGTGGTTGAAGGGGCTTTTTCCGGCGATGGTGAAGTAATGGCCCTTGGCGTAGAAACTGCCGGGGATGCTGTCCGCCGGGATGCCGTCGATGGCGCGGGCGATGTGCTGGGCATACAGCCCGCCGGCGTTGACCACCAGGGAACAGTCAAGCTCCATGGGGGCGTCGCCGCCGGCCCGGATACGGATGCGCCCGTCGGCCAGGACCTCGCCGCCGTCCACGGGGGTGTTGAAGGCGATCATGCCGCCCCGGTCTTCCAATTCGCCCTGCAGGGACAGCATGTAGCCATGGCTTTCGATGATCCCGGTGGACGGCGACATCAGGCCCGCCGCCGCCGTCACGTTTGGCTCCATCGTCTTCATCTGTTTGGCGTCCAGCCAGGTCAGATCGTGAACGCCGTTGGCTTCGCCCTTGGCCTTCAGTTCCTCCAGCTTCACCACCTCGTCCTCGGTGATGGCGACGATGATTTTTCCAATACGATTGTGCTCGACCCCGTGGCTTGCGCAGTATTCGTAGAGCATCTCCTTGCCCTCGACGCAGCACAGCGCCTTCAGCGAGTCCTTGGCATAGTAGATGCCGCCGTGGATGACCTCGGAATTACGGGAACTGGTGCCGGTGCCGATATCGTCGGCCTTTTCCAGCAGGATGACGTCGCGCCCGGCCTGGGCCAGGGTGCGCGCGCAGGCCAGGCCCACGACGCCCGCGCCGATGACTACCGTATCAACCTGTTCGGCCATGGATGCTCCTTGGGGATTGGGATTTCTTGATCGGATTGTATACATCTGGGTTTGCCCCATAATCGATTTCCGCGCAAGTGCCCGGATGCCATCCGTTCCACCGCAGGACCGACCCAATGAACCTCGCTGCCCTGATCGTCTCCGGTCTCGCCTTTCTGGGCCGCCACGCCACCACCATGATGGCCGTGGGGGTGTTTTCCGGCCTCGCCTTCCCCGGGGTGACGGTGCATCTGCAGCCCTGGCTGACGGAAATGGTCTGGGTTCTGATGTTCGTGTCCATGGTCCATATCGATTGGGCCGACGTGGCGGGGCATATCCGCCGGCCGTTCCTTCTGGGCGCCACGCTGGTCTGGATGCTGGCCTTGGCGCCGGTGCTGACCTGGCTGCTGGTCAAGGATTCCGGCCTGTCGCCGGGCCTGATCGTCGCGGTGGTGCTGACGGCGGCAAGTTGCCCGCTGATGTCCACGCCCGCCGTCGGCATGGTCATCGGGCTCGACGGGGCGTTCCTTTTGCTGGTGCTGATCGCCGAAACCTTCCTGGTGCCGCTGACCCTGCCCGTGGTGTCGGCGACCCTGGTCGACATTCCCCTGTCGACGCTGGACCTCATGGGGCGGCTGGCGGCTCTCGTCGCCTCGACCTTCGCCGCCGCCGTGATCGCGCAACGGATTTTGGGCCGGGCGCGGATCGACGGCTGGCGTCAGCCCCTGCACGGGATGTCGGTGATCCTGCTGGTCGGCTTCGCCGCCGGGCTGATGGCGGGCGTGCCGCAGGCGTTCCGGGACAATCCGGATCATGTGATCTTCGTGACGATCCTCAGCTTCGCGGTTTACGCGGGCCTGCAGTTGGCCGGGGCGGGGGTCTTCGCCGTTATCGGGCGGGCCATGGGCCGCGATTGGGGGCGGGTCAAGGTGCTGTCGGCGTCCTTTGCCTCGGGCAACCGCAACTTGGCGATCCTGATCGCGGTTTTGCTGCCGGCCATCGATCCGGATACCATGCTGTACTTCGTGGTCGGCCAGTTTCCCATCTACCTGATGCCCGCGGTATGGCGGCAACTGGCAAAACGGCTGCTGCCTGCCTAAGTAAGGTGCTGGGTTTATCGGGATCATCATGTTCAGAAGCAAAACATTGCGGACCGTGGCGAAGGGGCTGTTTGTGCTTCTGGTCATCAGCGCGGCCGCCGGCATCGGAAAGCACACCGTCATGGCGGATTGGCGCACGGCAAGCCGGGAACCCCTGGGCATCGCGCCCGACCCGGCGGTGACCAAGGAAGCGGTCGTTCAGGTCTATGCGGCCAGGGCGTTTTCCTGGCGCGGTATTTTCGGCGTCCATACCTGGATCGCGGCCAAGCCGACCGACGCCGATGCCTTCACGGTCTACGAGATCATCGGTTGGCGCGCGCGTCATGGCGGATCGGCCCTGGTGATTTCAGAGAAAGAGCCGGATCAGCGCTGGTTCGGGGCCGAGCCGGAAATCATCGCCGACAAGCGGGGGGCCGGTGTCGACGCCATGATCACGCGCATCGACACGGCGGCCCGGGCCTATCCTCATGCCAGGACCTATACGGTCTGGCCCGGTCCCAATTCCAACACCTTCACCGCCCATGTCGCCCGCGCCGTGCCGGAATTGAACCTGGACCTGCCGCCCACGGCCATCGGCAAGGACTACTTGCCCGAAGGCGGCTTCGCCGCCAAAACGCCGAGCGGCACCGGCTATCAGGTCTCCCTGTTCGGGCTGTTGGGTGTGATGGCCGGGATCGAGGAAGGGGTCGAGGTCAACATCCTGGGCCTGACCTTCGGCATCGACCCCAAGGACCTTGCCATTAAACTGCCCCTGGCGGGACGGCTGGGACCGTCCTAAATTGCGGCCCGAGGAAACGCGCCGCCGGCGCCGTCAACAAGCCGCCACGGGCGGGGGAAGTCAATCGACCATGAGCATTTGGGGTAAAGTCGTCGGCGGGGTTGCCGGGTTCGCCATGGGTGGGCCGCTGGGTGCGCTCATCGGCGGCATCGCGGGTCATATGTACGACCAGAAGAAGGCAGGGGACGAGGCCCTGTTGTCCGGCGTCGGGGGGGCGGATGCCCAGAACGAGGCCCGCCAGGTCGCCTTCACCCAGGCCGTCATCGTGCTGGCCGCCAAGATGGCGAAATCGGACGGCGCGGTTTCCAAGGACGAGATCCTTGCCTTCCGCCGCATGTTCCATGTCCCGCCCGAGGACGAAGCCGCCGTCGGCAAGCTGTTCAACGAGGCCCGCAAGGACGCGACCGGCTACGAGCCCTATGCCGAACAGATCGCCATGATGTTCACCCGCGAGCCGGCGGTGCTGGAAGAATTGCTCGCCGCCCTGTTCCACATCGCCAAGGCCGACGGCGCCGTGCACCCCGGCGAGATGGAATTCCTGCGCCGCACGGCCCTGATCTTCGGCTTCACGCCCCAGGGGTTCGAGCGCCTGAAGGCCATGCATCTGGACGAGCCTAAGAAGGCCGACCCCTACGAGATTCTCGGCGTGAAGCGCACGGATTCGGACGCCGACATCAAGCAAGCCTACCGCCAGCTGATCCGCGAGAACCATCCGGACAAGCTGATGGCCGACGGCATGCCCCAGGAATTCATCGACCTCGCCAACGACAAGATGGCGGCCATCAACGCCGCCTATGATCAGGTCAAGAAAGAGCGCAAGCTCTAACGCAAATCCCGAGCAATGGGGGAACGCCAATGCCCGAGATCATCATCGACCCCAGCCCCAATTGCGACGATCGCGGCCCCGGCTTCACCGTGGACATGCTGGTGCTGCATTACACCGGCATGGAAACGGCAGCGGCGGCGCTGGATCGGCTCAAGGATCCCAAGGCCGAGGTCTCGGCCCATTACCTGATCGACGAGGACGGCACCGTCCACAGGCTGGTGGACGAGAAAATGCGCGCCTGGCACGCGGGCGTCGCGCACTGGCGGGGCCGCACCGACATCAATGCGCGGTCGATCGGGATCGAACTGGTCAACCCGGGCCACGACTGGGGCTACCGCGAATTTCCCGAACCCCAGATCAGGGAGCTTGAGGCCGTCTGCCTTGGCGTCCTCACCCGCCACCCCATCCCGGCCCGCAACGTGGTCGGCCATTCCGACGTGGCGCCCACGCGCAAGACCGATCCCGGCGAACTGTTTCCCTGGGAACGCCTAGCCGGGAAGGGCATCGGCCTGTGGCCGGGCGAAGCGGACAATCTGATCATGGACCAACCCGTGCTGGCTGACGCCCTCACGGAAATCGGCTACGACGTCACCGACTTCAGCGCGGCCTTGAAGGCCTTCCAGCGCCACTTCCGCCCGGACCGTGTCACCGGCCGCGTTGATGCCGAGACGGCGCGGCGGATGCTGGGGCTGGTCGAGGCCGTTCGACGGGATGACCGCGCCGTTTCCTAGGGGACGAAAAGAAAACCACTGAGGCGGTGAGGCCGTGAGAAGGCAGAGGGGCATCGTAACGGCTTCTATTTCTTTCTTCTCACCGTCTCACTGTCTCTGTGGTGCAATTTCTTGCCAATAGGCTATAACCCGCGTGGACCAGACGGCTGGACGGCTGCCTCTTGCTAGGGCGAAAGCTGCAAGGGGAGGAAAGTCCGGGCTCCACGGAAACACGGTGCCGGGTAACCCCCGGCGGGCGCGAGCCTAGGGAAAGTGCCACAGAAAGCAAACCGCCCCCCGAAGCCTTCGGGCGAAGGGGGGTAAGGGTGAAAGGGTGCGGTAAGAGCGCACCGCGTCCTTGGCAACAAGGACGGCACGGTAAACCCCACCGGGAGCAAAACCGAATAGGAAGGGCCGATGGCTTCGGGCCATGGATGCGTTTCCGCATCGCCCTTCGGGTAGGTTGCGCGAGGCGGGCGGCGACGTCCGTCCCAGATGAATGGCCGTCCATCGGTGCGTCGCGAGGCGCCCAGGGACAGAACCCGGCTTACAGGCCGTCTGGTCCATACCTTCAATTCACGAAAATTTTGTATTATAAATTCATAATATATTTGATGCATTCAGGGAGGATGAGATGAGTGCTTCCGACGTTTTGTCCACAGAGTTAAGAAACTACGCATTGTCGCGAGGCTTCCGCTTTGGTGATGGAGCGGATCAGTATCTTAGAAACATGACAGAGCAGGCCCTCGAAAGGGGAGCCGAACATGACGAGGTGCTGAATGCTCTGAAGGTGTTCGTTGATCAGATGATTGTGGCGTCCAGGCAAATCCGGGGCTACGCCGATAATCATCCCGGCGTGATTGGCGAAGAGACGTTTGGGATTGCGCACAGCTTGCTGTGTCCGCTTCCGCCGATCTGTTGATGAAGTTTCAGATATGTCAGTTGAAGGGTTGAATGCGGGCGCCGATGCGGTCAAGCAGATCGTTACATTATCTGCTGGTTTGGTCGGTTTAACAGTGACCTTTGCAGACAAGTTCGGCGATGACGTCGCCGGAAAGATCGTGATTCCAACACCCTTGTATGTTGCATGGGCAGGATATGGAATTTCGATCTTTTTTGGTGTTTGGTGTCTCCTGGCGATTTCGGGGAGCTTGGATATGTTCGTCGGAAAAGAGGGCAAGGAAGCGGAACTCACCATTTACCGGAGCAATGTTCGGGTCCCCATGCTTGTCATGTTGTTGGCCTTCCTTCTGGGGATTGTGGCAACTGTTATCGCCAATCTTCGGATTAGCTGGTGCTAGTTCTTTTCGCCTGAACGCGATGTCGGCAACGGTGCTTTAACCTTTTCCCGCTTATGCAAAGTCCCGCAGGCGAAAACCCTTTAGTTCAGTGTTGCGTGTCGAGTTTCGCCCCAAAAATGCCCCCGTGCCCGCAAAATTAGGCCCGCTTCGGGGGCTTTAATCGTCCCAGATCGGAACTTTTTTGGTTGGCCCAGGGTACCGGCGGCCCGTGGCGGCGGCGCGCGCCGGGCCGGGACGCGGGGAAAATCATGGTTATGCCTTCGTTAACGGCGGGCCGGGGACCCGCCGAGGCCCATGGTTTCCCAGGCCAATTCCATTGACGCCCATGATATCCCATGATATCCCAAACATGCCCAAAGTGCGTGAATGGCGCAGTGTTTTCGGATGCCGGGCCGCACCTTGTCCTTACGGGCGGGGCGGTTATCAGGGCCGGGGGCGGCGCCACAGAGGAATTTCGGGAGGGAATCGCGAAATTCTTTCCGGTCCAAGGGGCCGGCGGCTGGGGGTGCGGGGACGACGCCAAGAGTTAGGCGTGATCGATCCCGCCGAATGGGAATCGGGTGGAAACCCTAAGGGGGTAGCGGTGGCGCTGCTGGTCGGACGGCACGTCAACAGGATCGACAAGAAGGGACGGGTCAGCGTACCCAAGCCCTTCCGCGCGGCCCTGTCGCGTGGTCAATCCGACGCCGACGCCTTTTCCGGCCTTTATGCCTTTCCGTCCTTCAAGTATCCGGCGCTCGAAGCCTGCGACGAGGCTTTCATGATGCGCCTCGCCGAAGGGCTCGAAAATCTCGATGTGTTCTCCGACGACCAGGACGACCTGGCCGCCGTGATCCTGGAAAACGCCCGTGAACTGCCGATGGATCCGGAAGGCCGCATCGTCCTGACCGATGATCTTCGCGATTACGCCAACATCAAGGGCGAGGTTCTGTTCGTCGGCCGCGGCACCCGCATGATGATGTGGGAGCCCGCCGCCTACGAAGCCCAGCGCGGCGGCGCCTTCGAGCGCGCCAAATCGCGCGGCATGACATTGAAATTACCGAAACGGCCAGGCGCATCGGCCGGGGAGGACGGCGATGGCTGATAAATCCCGTCACTCCCCGGTCATGCTTGCCGAAGTTCTGAGTGCCCTGGAACCCCGGGACGGCGGCGTCTATGTGGATGCCACCTTCGGGGCCGGCGGCTATTCACGTGGGCTTTTGGAAGCCGCCGACTGCACGGTCTGGGGCATCGACCGCGATCCCTTGGTGCAAAGCATCGGCGCCGAACTGGGCCAGGAATTTCCGGGTCGCCTGACGGTGCTGGCCGGGCGCTTCGGCGATATGTATGAACTGCTGTCCTCCGTCGGGGTGGAGCGGGTCGACGGCGTCGCTCTTGATCTCGGCGTGTCCTCCATGCAGTTGGACGATCCGGCGCGCGGATTTTCCTTCCGCGCCGACGGGCCGCTCGACATGCGCATGGACGCGGACGGCCGCCTCGGCCACGACATGGCGACCGCCGCCGACGTGGTCAATTCCCTGGCCGAACAGGAACTGGCCGACCTTATTTATAAGTACGGCGAGGAACGGGCGTCGCGCCGCGTCGCGCGGGCCATTGTCGAACTGCGCGAAAAGGCGCCGATCACCCGCACCGAGGAACTGGCCGACCTGATCCGCGGCGTCGTCCGGAAATCCAAGGACGGCATCGATCCCGCGACCCGCACGTTCCAGGCGCTGCGCATCTTCGTCAATGACGAACTGGGCGAACTGGCCCGGGGCCTCGCCGGGGCCGAGGCGCTGTTGGCGCCGGGCGGGCGGTTGGCCGTCGTGTCCTTCCATTCACTTGAAGACCGGGCGGTGAAAGAGTTTCTCCGCGAACGCTCCGGCGCCGGGCCGCGCCCGTCGCGCCATCTGCCGGACCTGCCGGTCAGCACGCACAAGCCGACCTTTACACTGATCACCCGCGGCACGGTCAAGCCGGGTCAGACCGAAACCCGGTCCAACCCGCGCGCCCGTTCGGCCCGCCTGCGCTGGGCCGTGCGCACGGACGCGCCCGCCCGGGCGGCGGCATGAGAAGGGATCGCACATGAGCAAACGCACGACCTTCCTCGCCCTTGTCCTCGCCGCCGTCATGTCGCTCGGCTTGTTCATGGTCAGCTATCAGGTCCAGGACCTGGAGGACCAACTCGACGCTCTCAACCGTGGCATCGCGCGGGATAACCGCGCCGTCCACGTGTTGCAGGCGGAATGGGCGCATCTCAACGATCCGCAGCGCCTGCGACTGTTGGCGGAACGCTATCTGGGGCTGGAGCCCATCGCGACCAAACAGCTTGGCGCGGTCGAGGACATTCCCTGGCGGCCCACCGTCGAGGTCGCCGACCGCGCGGTTGAACCGGCGATCGAAGCCGCGCCCGCACCTGCAATCTCCTCCCCTCGCGACAAGGCGGTCGAGGATGCCCTGCCGGCGATCCGCCGGGCCCTCGGCCTTGCTCCCCTGCCGGTGAAGGAGGGTGGGCGATGATCGCGTCCCTCATGCAAGGTGACTTGTTCGATTTCGCGCGCTACCGGGGGCGTCCCACGGGGCGCGCGGCTGAAGCCCTGGAAACCGGGCGCTCGCGCCTTGTCGTCACCGGGCTGGTCATCTCCATGGCCTTCATGGCGCTGGGTTGGCGGGTGGTCGACCTGACCCTGTTCGCCGACCGGGCGGAGCCGCGCCTGGCGCGCAGCATCAACCCCCTGGCCCCCGTTCAGGAACGGGCCGACATCGTCGACCGCAACGGCATCGTCGTCGCGACCTCGCTGCCGGCTGTCTCGCTTTACGTCGATCCCAAGCACGTGATGGACGTGCAGGAGACCGCCGACAAATTGATCCGCGTGCTGCCCGATCTGGACCGCGACAAGCTGGAAAAGCGCCTCGCATCGCGCGGTCGGTTCGTCTATCTGAAGCGCAACCTGACGCCGGAACAGCATTACGCGGTCAACCGCCTGGGCCTGCCGGGCATTCAGTTTGAGCGCGGCGAACGCCGGGTCTACCCCCAGGGCCGCCTGCTGGCCCATGTGTTGGGCGTTACCGACATCGACGGCCGTGGCACGGCCGGGATCGAGCGCCATTTCGAAAGCAAGCTGACGGGCGGGGGTGCCCCCCTGCAACTGTCCATCGACCTGCGCATCCAGGCCATCGCCCACGAGGTGCTGACCAACACGGTCCAGGAATATTCCGCCCTCGGCGGCACCGCCATCGTGATGGACGCCAATACGTCCGAACTGGTGGCCATGGTGTCGCTGCCCGATTTCGACCCCAACCGCCCGGTGGAAATGCTGGGCGAGGCCGGCTTCAACCGCGCCACCAAGGGCGTCTATGAAATGGGCTCGACCTTTAAGCTGCTGACCGCCGCCATGGCGTTGGATTCCGGCGTGGTCGCCATTTCCGGCGGCTATGACGCGTCCAAGCCGATGCGCGTGGCGCGCTTCTCGATCACCGATTACCACGCCAAGAACCGCTGGCTCAGCGTGCCGGAGATTCTGATTTTTTCATCGAATATCGGGGCAGCCAAAATGGCTCTCGATGTGGGCAGCAAAGCCCAACAGACCTACCTCGGGCGGCTCGGCCTCCTGCGTCCGTCCCCCGTTGAGTTGCCTGAGGTAGGTCATCCTCTTGTCCCGTCGCCCTGGCGCGAAATCAGCACCGTGACGATTTCATACGGTCATGGTCTTTCGGTTTCGCCGGTACAGCTTGCCAATGCCATCGCGACCACCGTCAACGGCGGCATCCGCCGGCCGACCACGTTGATCAAGCAGCAAGCGCCCGAGGGCATTCCCGGGGCCCGCGTGTTCTCGCCCGACACCTCGGCCAAGATGCGCGGCTTGATGCGCCTGGTCGTCAGCCGCGGCACCGGCAAGAACGCGGAGAAGGAAGCCGATGGTTACCTGATCGGCGGCAAGACAGGCACGGCGGAAAAGATCAAGGCCAGCGGCGGTTATTCCGACAAGGCCAACATCGCGTCCTTCGTCGGCGCCTTCCCGATTCACGCGCCGCGCTATGTGGTCTGCGTCGTCGTGGACGAACCCAAGGGCACCAAGGAATCCTTCGGCTACGCCACGGGCGGCTGGGTTGCCGCACCCGCGGTCGGCCGCATCGTGCAGCGCACGGCCGGGATCATGGGCATTTCGCCGGAATACGGCATGCCGCATCTGGCCGCGACCCGGGAGTTGCCGGCCGATGCGAATGAAATCACGGCCGCCCTGAAGCCGGCGGCCCTTCGCGACGTTGAAAACGTTTCCCGTCAACCGGAGCAGGTGCGTGCGGCTGAGTGACATGTGGGTGGACGATATGAACAGCGGCCAGACGGCCGGGGCGGGGGCCCCGGAGATCACGGGCGTGACCTGTGATTCGCGCCGCGTTGCGCCCGGATTCCTGTTCGCCGCCATTCCCGGCACCGCCAACGACGGCCGCGATTACATTCCCGACGCCCTGGCGCGGGGGGCGGCGGCGATCCTGGCGCCGCCCGGCACCCGGTTGCCCGACGGATACGAGACCACGCCGCTCCTTGATACGGACAACCCACGCCGCCGCTATGCCCTGCTGGCGGCGCGGTTCTATCCGCATCAGCCGGAAACCGTCGCCGCCGTCACCGGCACCAACGGCAAGACCTCGGTCGCAAGTTTCCTGCGTCAGATCTGGAAACAGGCGGGCCTTAAGGCCGCCAGTGCCGGAACCCTGGGCATTCAGTCGGACGTTTTCTCACGGGATGAGGGGCTGACCACGCCCGACCCGGCGGACCTGCACGCGGACCTGTCGCATCTGGCGGACCTCGGCGTCGATCATCTGGCGCTTGAGGCATCGAGCCACGGGCTCGATCAGTGCCGGCTTGACGGTGTTCGCATCGCCGCCGGTGCCTTCACCAACCTGACCCGCGACCACCTGGATTATCACGGCAGCACCGACGCCTATTTCAAGGCCAAGCGCCGCCTGTTCGATGCCCTGGTCGTGGATGGTGGCGCCGCCGTCATCAATGCCGACGACGCTCATGGCGCCGCCGTGATCGCCGCCGCCCAGGCCCGTCATTTGCGGGTCCGCACCTATGGTGAACGCGGTGTCGACTTCAAGCTTCTGTCGACCCGGCCCGAAGCCCGCGGCCAGCATCTCGGCTTGATGGTCGAGGGGCTTGAGCGCGATTTGTTCCTGCCCCTGGCCGGGCGGTTCCAGGCCATGAACGCGCTTTGCGCCTTGGGCCTGGCCCGGGTCACGGGGGTTTCTGTGGAAACGGCCCTGGCGGCGCTGGAAAACCTGTCGGGTGCGCCGGGGCGCATGGAATGGATCGGTGAAAAGCCCATGGGCGGCGCCGTCTATGTGGATTACGCCCATACCCCGGACGCTCTGGAAAACGTGCTGACGGCGCTGCGCCCTCATGCGGCGGGTGCCCTTGCCGTGGTGTTCGGCTGCGGCGGCGACCGGGACAAGGGAAAGCGGCCGGAAATGGGCCGTATCGCCAGCGATCTGGCCGACCGCGTGATCGTCACCGACGACAACCCGCGCAGCGAAGACCCCGATCAAATCCGCGCCGAAATCCTGGCCGCCGCCCCTGGTGCCTCGGAAATCGCCGACCGGGGCGAGGCCATCATGACCGCCGTCGCCGACCTGTCGGCGGGTGAGATCCTAGTCATCGCCGGCAAAGGTCACGAGCGGGGCCAGATCGTGGGATCGCGCATCCTGCCCTTCGACGACCGTGAAGCGGCCCACGCCGCCGTGTTGGGAGAGGGTTGAGGCCATGGGTATGACGAAAGCCCCCTACGTGCTGTGGAATGCCGGCGCCGCCGCCGCCGCGACGGAAGGCGATACCGTCGGCGAATGGCAGGCCACGGGCGTGTCGATCGATACCCGCACCCTCATGCCCGGTGACTTGTTCGTCGCCATCAAGGGGGTTGCCTCAGACGGCCATGATCATGCCCGGGCGGCCCTGGAAAAGGGGGCCGCCGGGGTCGTCGTGCGGCGCGGGTTCACGGACATTCCCGCCGACGCCCCCGGCGTGCGGGTCGACGACACCATGCAGGCCCTGGAAGGCCTGGGCCGCGCCGCCCGGGACCGGTCGCGGGCCAAGATCTGCGCCGTCACCGGCAGCGTCGGCAAGACCGGCAGCAAGGACGCCCTGGCCATGATCCTGGGGCGCAAAGGCGAGGTCCACGCGTCCAAGGGCAACCTGAACAACCATTGGGGCCTGCCCCTCAGCCTGGCCCGCATGCCGATCGAGGCGACGACCGCCGTGTTCGAGATGGGCATGAACCATCCGGGCGAAATCCGCCCCCTGTCGCAGATGGCGCGCCCCCATGTCGCCCTGATCACCACGGTCGAACTGGTGCACAGCGAATATTTCCGGTCGGTGGAGGAAATCGCCGACGCCAAGGCGGAAATCTTCGACGGCCTTGTCAAGGGCGGCACGGCGGTCCTCAACCGCGACAATCCCATGTTTGATCGCTTGTCCGCCGCCGCCCGCAATGCCGGTGCGGGGCAGGTCATGTCCTTCGGCCTGCACGACGGAGCCGACGTGCGGGTGACCGAAACCCGCCCGGACGCGCTGGGCACCTGCGTGCTGGCCGACGTCGCCGGAACGGAATTGCGCTACCGCGTCGGCGTGCCGGGCCGCCATTGGGTTCTCAACACGTTGGGCGTTCTCGGCGCCGCCAAGGCCATGGGGGCGGACCCTGTCGTGGCCGCCGCCATGCTGGCGCGTCTGGCGCCGCCCAAGGGCCGGGGCAATCGCCTGGCCATTCCATTTGCAGGAGGGGAATTGACCCTGATCGACGAAAGCTACAACGCCAGCCCCGTCGCCGTGACCGCAGCCATCGAGGTTCTGGGCATGAGCGAGCCGGCCAAGGGCGGGCGGCGCATCGCCGTGCTGGGCGACATGCTGGAGCTGGGTGACGCGTCCGACGACATGCACCGCGCGTTGGCGGCCCCCTTGGCCCAGCGCCGCATCGACACCGTGTTCACCGCCGGTCCCGGCATGGGCAACCTGTTCGATGAATTGCCCCGCGAGATACGCGGCGGCCATGCGGAAACCTCCGACAAGTTGGCGCCTCTGGTTGCCTCGGCCGTGCGGCCCGGCGACGTCGTTCTGGTCAAGGGATCGTTCGGGTCGCGCATGGGGGCCGTGGTCGATGCGCTGACGGCATTGGCTGATCACCATTCGGATCATGAACACGGCAACGGCGGCCGCGGCCGCGCCGTCAACGGGGAATAGGGAGACAGACGATGCTGTATGAAATCCTGTTCCCCATGGCCGGCGAGTTCGCGGTGCTCAACGTGTTCCGCTATCTGACCTTCCGCACGGGCGGGGCCGTCATCACGGCCCTGATCATCAGTTTCATGGTCGGCCCCGTGCTGATCGAGGTGCTGAAAGCGAAGCAGAAGGGCGGCCAGCCGATCCGCGACGACGGCCCGGAAAGCCATCTGATCACCAAGCAGGGCACGCCGACCATGGGCGGGTTGCTGATCCTGGTCGCCTCGGTCGTGGCAACCCTGTTGTGGATGGACTTGGCAAGCGGCTTCGTATGGACGGCGCTGGGCGTGACCATCGGCTACGGCGTGATCGGCTTCCTCGATGACTACCTGAAGGTGAGCAAGCGCAATTCCAAGGGCCTGCCCGGCAAGCTGAAACTGATCCTGCAGATTTCCATCGCGGGCGTCGCCGCGTTCTGGGTCTCGGCACATCTGCCGGATCCCCTGGCGACCACCCTGGCGTTGCCGTTCTTCAAGAACGTGCTGGTCGACCTGGGCTGGATGTTCATCGTGTTCGCCTGTTTCGTCATGGTCGGCTCGAGCAATTCCGTGAACTTGACCGACGGCCTGGACGGGCTTGCCATCGTGCCGGTGATGATCGCCGCCGGCGTGTTCGCGCTGATCGCCTATCTGGTCGGCAACACCGTGTTCGCCAACTATCTGCAACTCCACTACGTGCCCGGGTCCGGCGAGCTGGCCGTGTTCATGGGCTCGCTGGTGGGGGCGGCGCTTGGCTTCCTTTGGTACAACGCGCCGCCGGCCAAGGTCTTCATGGGTGATACGGGGTCCTTGGCGTTGGGGGGTGCCCTCGGCGCCGTCGCCGTCATCACCAAACACGAATTGGTGCTGGCCATCGTCGGCGGCCTGTTCGTGCTGGAGACCGTGTCGGTCATCGTGCAGGTGATTTCGTTCAAACTGACCGGCCGCCGTGTGTTCCGCATGGCGCCTCTGCACCATCATTTCGAACAGAAGGGATGGGCCGAAGCCACCATCGTCATCCGCTTCTGGATCATCGCGACCATCCTGGCCCTTGCGGGTCTCGCCACCCTGAAGCTGCGGTGAGGGAGCGATGATTGATATCTTCTACTTCTACAAAATGCCGGTTGCGGTTCTCGGCCTCGGCCGTTCGGGCCTGGCGACCTGCAAGGCGCTGGTCGACAGCGAGGCCGAGGTCTGGGCTTGGGACGACAATGAGGACAGCCGTCAGCGTGCCCGTGAAATGGATGTCCAGCTGGTCGATCTCTACACCTGCAACTGGCAGGAGTTAACGACCCTGGTGCTCAGCCCCGGCATCCCGTTCCACTATCCCGAGCCGCACCCGGTGGTGAACCTGGCCAAGGCCGCCGGATGCGAGGTCGTCAGCGACATCGAACTTCTGGCCCGCGCCCAACGCGACGCCGCCTACATCGGCATCACCGGGACCAACGGCAAATCGACCACCACGTCATTGATCGGCCACATTATGCAGTTGGCCGGCCGCGAAGCCGATATCGGCGGCAATCTTGGACCGCCCGCCCTGTCGCTTGAGACCCTGGGCGAAGGCGGAACCTACATCCTTGAAATGTCGTCCTATCAGCTTGACCTGACGGTTTCCATCACCTGGGACATCGCGGTGCTGCTGAACATCAGCCCCGATCACCTGGATCGGCACGGCGACATGGACGGCTACGTTGCGGCCAAGCGCCAGATCTTCCACCGTCAGACCGCGCCCAAATCGGCGATCATCGGCGTCGACGACAAATACTGCGAAGCAATCTACGAAGATTTGGCCGACGCGGGCGAGCAGGTCGTGGTGCCGATCTCGGGCGAACGGCGGATCCATGGCGGCGTCTACGTGGTCAACGGCATTCTGGTCGACGACATGGACGGCCAGGAAGTGCCGGTCACCAATCTTAAGGACATTCCCGCCCTGCAGGGCCCGCACAATTGGCAGAACGCAGCCGCCGCCTATGCCGCCTGCCGGCGCGCCGGGGTCGAGGGCCGGGTCATCATGGCCTGCCTGCAAAGCTTCCCCGGCCTGGTCCATCGCCAGGAGCCGGTCGAGGTCGTCGACGATGTCGCCTTCGTCAACGATTCCAAGGCGACCAACGCCGCCGCTGCGGCCAAGGCGCTGGCCTGCTACGACACGATTTACTGGATTGCCGGCGGCCGTCCCAAGGAAGGCGGCATCACGGGCCTTGCCGAGTATTTCCCGCGTATCCGCCATGCCTATCTTGTCGGCGAGGCGGCGCTGGGTTTCGGTCAGGTGCTGGACGGCCAGGTGCCCTTCACCATTTCCGGCGAGGTTCAGAAAGCCGTGGCCCAAGCCTTCGCCCAGGCCAAGCAGGACAAGGCGGAAAAGCCCGTGGTCCTGCTGTCGCCGGCCTGCGCGTCGTTCGACCAGTTCGCCAGCTTCGAGGACCGGGGCGATGCCTTCAAGGACGCGGTCGAGGCACTGCCCGGCAAGCATCTCGATCCGACAGAGGCACCCGACGCCTTCAAGTCCGACATCTCGGGGGAGACTGCCTAGATGAGCACGCTCGCCCGCACCGACAATTCGATCCTGGCCCGCTGGTGGTGGACCGTGGATCGCTGGAACCTGGCCGCCGTCGCCGTCCTGGCCATGACCGGCGCGGTGTTGGCCTTGGCGGCCTCGCCGCCGGTGGCCTTGCGCCTGGGCCTCGACACCTACTATTTCGCGGGCCGTCAGGTGCTGTACCTGGGGCTCGGCCTGTTCATCCTCGTCTGCACCTCGCTATTGTCGCCCAAGGGCGTGCGCCGCCTGGCCATGGCCGTGCTGGCCGGGTCCATGGTGCTGATGGTGGCGGTGTTGGCCGTGGGGCCGGAAATCAAGGGGGCGACGCGCTGGCTCAGCTTCGGCGCGATGTCCTTGCAGCCGTCTGAATTCGTCAAGCCGGCCCTTGCCGTGACCGCCGCCTGGTTCTTCGCCCAAGCCCGGCTGCAGGAAGGCTATCCCGGAAATCTGGTCGCCACGGGCCTGTTCCTGATGGTCGCCGCCTTATTGCTGATGCAGCCGGATGTGGGCATGACCATGGTGGTCGCCGCCGTCTGGGCCGTGCAGTTCTTCCTGGCGGGTCTGCCCATCGTCATGGTCATGGGCATCGGTCTGGCCTTCCTGATGGCCAGCGTCGGCGCCTATTTCACCTTCGGCCATGTGCGCGCGCGGGTCGATCGCTTCTTCGATCCCTCG
>CAXAVJ010000004.1:0-97098 GCA_963972065.1 uncultured Rhodospirillaceae bacterium | reverse complement strand
GCGACCGGGCGCCGGTCCGCGGGGCCGAAAACCGGGCCCTGTTCGAAACGGCGCTGGCCGACGGCGCGGACGGCCCGCCGCAAATCCATGTGCAGCACTACATGATCGATCCGCCGACCTTCGCCAGGTGGCGCTATCACTATACGGACGCGGACTGGTACCGGGACCGCATCAATGCCTCGGGCTGCGTGCGCGCGGTGCTGTCGGGCCATTACCACCCCGGCAGCCATCTGGTGTCGGACGCAGGCGTGCATTATTCCGTGCCGCCGGCCTTCTGCTCGGCACCGCATCCCTTCCGCCTTGTCGATGTCGGCCCGTCGGGAGTGCTTGGCGTGGAGGACCGTAGCGTGGACAATGGCTGACCACGAGACAGGATAGGAACCTTAAGCCGATGAAAAAAGCCTTCATCATCTTCATGACCGGCGGATTTCTGGGCCTGTTCGCCGGGATCGCCCTCGGCATCTTCGCCTATCCCTATATCTTCCTGGCCGATGTCGTGGCCCAGGAAGCGGCCCCCGCGGACGCGGTGAACAATCCCGTCGCCACGGGCAGCTTCATCCACGCCAACCCGTCCGACCCGATCCATTACGGAAAAGGCGGGGTCACGGTTTACCCCCGCGCCGTGCGCCTGGAACCGGATTTCGAAGTCGGCCCCGGGCCCAAGTACCACGTCTACCTGGTGCCCCTCGACGCCGTGACGCCAGACACGGAGGTCGACAAGACCATGTTCGTCGACCTCGGCCGCCTCCGCGCCTTCAAGGGCAGCCAGAATTTCAACATCCCCGACGGCATCGATCTCAAGACCTTCGGCCATGTGGTGATCTGGTGCGAACAGTTCGGGGTTTTGATCTCGCCGGCGAAGTTGAGTTTTAGGAACTGATTATTTGGGTGCGATGAGAAAGGTTGATACGGAGATTCTACTCAACGATTTTGCGGTCCGATCTTTCCGGGACGTCGCTGATCGCGACTACATATCGGCCCGCATGAACTATAAGGCCGGATTGTTCTCGCAGTTCCTATGGTCGAGCCTTCAAGCAATCGAGAAATATCTGAAAGGGATACTGTTGCTGAACAGAGTCCCGGCAAAAAATGTCGGGCATGATCTCGGCAAGGCCATTGACCTGATTTCCAAGCACGCTCCCTTCGAATTGCGCCTGGACGCCGCACAACGAAAGTTCATTGATCATTTGGACACATACGGTCGCTTTCGGTATCTGGAAACCTCATATTTCATACATGGAAACGAGCTTTGGCTTCTTGATTCAACCGTTTGGGCTGTGCGGCGGTATTGCCGGGTGATGAACTACAATCTGCCGATAGGAAAAGGCGGTGGTCGGAACATGCTCGAAGTCGAGATCAAGGCAAACATCGATGCCGAGCGGACACCCCATCAGTTCAGAATTATGAGTGGCGAGCTCGAAAAAATTATTGGAAACCGCAAGAACCCTGCACGCAAACACCTGCTGTGGTTGAACGCGCATTATGCGACGAGGACCAGAAAACAAATGCGCGTTCCAAGGTGTTTTCACGCCACGAACTCTCCTCTTTCACTGAGGCCACACATCTTGAAGGAGGTCCTGAAGTACGTGTTTCTTCCGCGTGATGTGGTTCAGGCCTTCCAGGAAAAGCTGGAAAAGGAAGCCGATAAATAGCAAGGAATCGCCAGCCTTTTGGATTTAAATTCTGGGTGCCGAATGCCGGGAACATGGTACCTGATTTCCGAAGGCTGGGTTAATCCTAGGATTGAAAGCTGCCAAGTTCCAGAATTGGCTATAATTAGGACCTTGTTCGCGATCTAACGAACAGGGTCGCGTGTTTCGCGGTGTGATGCCTTCGGCCGCAAACCTTCGCTTCCAATCTTGAATGCACGATTGTATCCAATCCGCCATGGATTTCGAACTCACCGAAGTGCAGCCAGTTTGCTTTAGGACCGATGGAGCCTCGAAGAGGTGATAAGCATGCTCGAGGCAATTTTTAAGCTCTCGCATTACCAGACCAACCTGCGCCGGGAGGCCCTGGCAGGCGCGACCACGTTCCTGGCCATGGCCTACATCATTTTCGTCAATCCGGAGATTCTGTCGGCTGCCGGCATGGACCGCGATGCGGTCTTCGTCGCGACCTGTATTGCCGCCGCCGTCGGCTCCCTGATCATGGGACTCTATGCCAACTATCCCATCGCCCTGGCGCCGGGCATGGGGCTCAATGCCTATTTCGCGTTCACCGTGGTCCTTACCCTGGGCCACAGCTGGCAGGTCGCGCTCGGCGCCGTGTTCGTTTCGGGATTTCTGTTCCTGGTCATCAGCATCCTGCCGGTCCGCGCCTGGCTGATCGGGGCGATCCCGAAGTCCCAGAAGATGGCGATCTCGGCGGGGATCGGCCTTTTGCTCGGCATCGTCGCCCTGGAAAGCGCCGGCGTCGTCGTCGCGCATAAGGCAACCTTGGTGACGGTCGGCGACCTGACCCGGCCCGAAACGCTGCTGGCCTGTCTTGGGTTTCTTGTCATCGTCGCGCTGGACTATCGGAAAGTGCCGGGTGCCATCCTCATCGGCATCCTTCTGGTGACGGTGCTTGGGATCGGCCTCGGCCTGACGGCGCCCAAGGGCCTGTTCGCACCGCCGCCCAGCCTGCAGCCGACCCTTTTCGCCCTGGACATCCCCGGCGCGCTGGAACTGGGCCTCGTGACCATCGTGTTTACCTTTCTGCTGCTCGATCTGTTCGACACCACGGGGTCCCTGATCGGCGTTTGTCAGCGCGCGGGTTTCCTCGACGAGAAGGGACAAATGCCGCGATTGAAAAGGGCTCTGGTGGCGGATGCCAGCGCAACGATGGTGGGCGCGGCCTTGGGCACCTCGACCACCACGTCCTACATCGAAAGTCTGGCGGGCATCCGGGCCGGCGGGCGGACGGGACTGACGGCCGTTATCGTCGCCGGTTTCTTCTTGTTGGCCTTGTTCTTTGCCCCCTTGACCGGCAGCGTGCCCCCCTTTGCCACTGCTGCGGCCGTGTTCTTTATTGCTTGCGTCATGTGTCAGGCGCTGGCCGACATCGATTGGTCGGACCTCACCGATTTTGTCCCGGCGATCGTTACGGCGCTTGCGATGCCGCTCACCTTCTCTATTTCCACCGGCATCGGTCTCGGCTTTATTGCTTATGTGTCGATAAAGATCCTGAGCGGCCGCCCCAAGGAAGCCAGCCCTGCCATGGTGGTGCTGGCAGGTATATTTGTGATCAAGTTCGCGGTCGCTTAAGCTTCGGCATTCAATCGAACGAAGTTCGGCAGCAAACCTTCGCTTCCAATCCTGAAACCACGATTGTATACAATCCGCCATGAATTTCGAACTCACCGAAGAACAGCGTCTGTTTCAGGACGCGGTCGGCGCCTTTGCCCGGGATCACCTGGCCGAGGGCGCCCTTGAACGCGCGCATGCGGGGGAATACCCGCGTGACGTTGCCAAGCTCATGGCTGAAAACGGCTTGTTGGGCATCACCATCGCGGAACAGGACGGCGGCCAGGGCGGCAGCCTGATGGACGCGGTCATCGCGATTCAAGAAGTGGCCCTGCATTGTCCGCGCTCCGCCGACGTGATCCAGGCCGGCAGCTTCGGCGCGATCCGGGTTTTGGCGGCCTATGGCACGCCCGACCAGAAGGAACGCTATCTGAAGCCGCTGCTGGCCGGCGATACCCTGATCGCCGTCGGCATGACGGAACCCGATGCCGGCTCCGCCGTGACCGAGCTGCGCACCACGGCGACGCCGGACGGCGAGGGCCTTCGCATCAACGGCCAGAAATGCTTCACCAGCCATTCGCCGGAAGCCGACGTATTCCTGGTCTACGTGCGCTTCGGCCCGGGCGTGGGCGGCATCGGCTCGGTGTTGATCCCGCGTGACGCGGAAGGCCTGGAATTCGGCAAGCCGACGCCGTTCCTGGGCGGCGACGACTGGGCGCCGATGTTCTTCACCGACCTTTACGTGCCGCCGGAAAACATTCTGCTGCGCGAAGGCGGTTTCAAGAAACAGATCGCGGGCTTCAACGTGGAGCGTATCGGCAACACGGCGCGCTCCCTCGCCCTTGGCCGCTTGGCGTTCGAGACGGCCAAGGAACACGCCAAGACCCGCAAGCAGTTCGACCGGCCCTTGGCCGAATTCCAGGGCCTGCAATGGAAGTTCGCGGAAATGCAGATCAAGCTCGACGCCGGGCAACTGCTGCTGTACCGCGCCGCGGTGAACGCCGACAACGGTTTCCCCTCGGCCCAGGAAACGGCCATCGCCAAGGCGTTCTGTAACGAGGCCGGGCATTGGATCTCGTCGGAGGCCCTGCAGGTCATGGGCGGCATGGGATATAGCCAGGACTCGATCGTCGAATACTGCTTCCGCCGCACGCGGGGCTGGATGATCGCCGGCGGGTCCATCGAAATCCTCAAGAACCGCATCGCCGAGGGGGTGTTCGACACCCGGTTCTCGCAGCGTCCCCCAAAAGCGAAATGACCAAAGCCAAATGAGTGACAACGCGACCCTGGTCCGGGCCCTGTTCACGCCCCGGGCCGTGGCCCTGATCGGCGCCTCGGCGGACCCCACGAAAAACTCCGGCCGGCCGCAGCGGTTCCTGAAAGCCCACGGCTATACCGGCGACGTCTATCCCATCAACCCGGGCCGCGACGATGTTCAGGGCGTCAAGGCGTTCAAGTCCGTCGCCGACGTTCCGGGCCCGGTCGACCATGCCTTCGTCATGGTCCCGGCCAAGCATGTCGAGGACGCCATCCGTGACTGCGGCGCCAAGGGTGTGCCGGTCGCGACGATCTATTCCGACGGCTTCGCCGAAACGGGCGACGAAGGCCGCAAGATGCAGGAACGGCTGGTCGCCACGGCACGCAAGGCCGGCGTGCGCCTGATCGGGCCCAATTCCATGGGCGTCATTCATCCGGCCTCCTCGCTGACCCTGTCCGTCAACGCGGTGCTGGAAATGGAAGGGATCAAGCCGGGCGGCCTGTCGCTCATTTCCCAGAGCGGCACCATCCTGGGCACGCTGTTGAGCCGGGGCGCCGCGCGCGGCATCGGTTTCGCCCGCATGATCGGCGTCGGCAATGAAAGCGACCTGGGCGTGGGCGAGCTGGTCGACCTGCTGGTCGACGATCCGGACACCAAGGCCATTCTGCTGTTCATCGAAGCCGTGCGCGACGGCGCTGTCCTGGCCGCCGCATCGCGCCGCGCGTTCGAGGCCGGCAAGCCGGTGATCGCCTACAAGCTCGGCCGCTCCGACGCCGGGCGCGAACTGGCGCTCAGCCATTCCGGGGCCATCGCCGGCCCGGCCAAGGCGGCGGACGCCTATTTCAAGGCGCACGCCATTGCCCGCGTCGAAATGCTGGAAGGCCTGTTGGAATCTCCACCCCTGTTCCTGGGCCATCCGCCCGCGAAAGGAAAACGCGTCGCCGTGGTCACCACCACGGGCGGCGGGGCGGCCTCCGTCGCCGACCGCCTGGGCCTGCTGGGGGCGACCCTGGTGCCGGCACCCGACAGCGTGCGCGAAGCGCTGCGCGGCCACGGTTTGGAAATCGGCCGTGGTCCCCTGGTCGACCTGACCATGGCGGGCACGCGGGAAGGGGTTTACGGCGCGGCGCTGGAACAGTTGCTGGCGGCGGACGAGATCGACGCCGTGGTCACGGTCGTCGGCTCCTCCGGCCAGTTCAAGCCGGAACTGGCCGTCGCCCCCATCGTCGACCATGCGGCGGGGGCGTCCAAGCCCGTGGCGGCCTTCATCGCCCCCCAGGCGGACAAGTCGCTGGCCCTGTTGCAGGCCGCCGGGATCGCCAATTTCCGCACGCCCGAAGCCTGCGCCGATGCGGTCATGGCGTTCCTTAACCGCAGCGCGCCGCGCGCGCTGCCCGAGGTCGATGCTTACGCCAAGGACCGGGCCGACGCCCTGACGTCCCGCGCCCCGGCGGCGTTGCTGAACGAGCGCGAGGCGTCCTTGGTGTTCGAGGCCCTGGGTCTGCCCATCGCGCCGGCCCAGGTCATCATGGCGCCGGGCGAGCCCGTCGCCGTGCCGTTCCCAGTCGCGGTCAAGGTCCTGGCCCGGGACATTCAGCACAAGACGGAACGTGGCCTGGTGCGCCTCGGCATCGACACACCCGAAGACCTGTGGGCGGCGGCGGAACAACTGTTGGCCGAAGTTCCGGAGGCCGAGGGTATTCTGGTCCAGTCCATGGCCCAGGGCGTGATCGGTGAGGTCATTGTTGGATACCGTCTGGACCAGGAAGCCGGGCCCATCGTGCTGGTCGGCCCCGGCGGGGTGATGGCCGAGGTCTATGACGATGCCGCCGTGCGCACGGCCCCCGTGGACGAGGCCGAGGCCATGGCCATGATCCAGGAGGTCAAGGGACTGGCCCCGATCCGGGGGTTCCGGGGCAAGCCGGCGGGAGACCTGAAGGCTTTGGCCAAGGCCGTCGCGGCGCTGTCCAATCTGGCCGTGCTCGACACGCCGGTGCTGGAGGCCGAGATCAATCCCCTGATGGTCCGGGGCGAGGGGCAGGGCGTTGTCGCCGTCGATGCGCTGCTGCGGCTCAAATCCCGCTAAGTCTGACTTTAGTTAACCTTGCTTTGAACGGCCACGGGATCGGCGTATCCTTGGCGGCAATAAAGTGCCGATAAGGCCGATTGGGAAAAGCAGGTGCAGGGAGGCACCCCATGACCAGCCAACAGAACGATATCGAACGCCGCCATGCAAGTGCCCGCATGAGCCAGATCGCCGCCACCGCCGATACGGTCTATCTGGCAGGGCAGGTCGCCACAGGTGATGCCCGGGGCGCCAGCGTGGCCGAGCAGACGCGGGAAATCCTCGGCAACATCGATGCCTATCTGGCGGAAATGGGCACGGACAAGTCGCGGGTTCTGCAGGCCCAGATCTGGCTTAGCGACATGGCCTGTTTCGCCGAAATGAACGAAGTATGGGACGCCTGGGTCGACCCCAAGGCGACGCCCGTCCGTGCCTGCGTGCAGGCGGCCCTGGCCTCGCCCGACTGGAAGGTCGAGATCATGGTGACGGCGGCGCGGTAAGAATTTTGATTTGAACCACAGAGGCGGTGAGGCGGTGAGAAGGACATTGAGGATTTCTGGATCCCCGCCTTCGCGGGGATGACGGGATTGATTATCCGCGCATCCAGTCATTCCCGCGTAAGCGGGAATCCAGGCTTTCTTCTCACCGCCTCACCGTCTCTGTGGTTACCTTCCCTTGAAACTTTCGGATCAACCCCGGGCATTACGGAATAAGACTAAGATGATCATCACCAAACGCGCGGTTGTCGTGATCTGCGACGGCTTGCGAGCCGACATGATTACCCCCGACTGGACCCCTAACCTGTGGCGGTTGAAAGAACGTTTCCGCAGCTTCGCCAATCACCGCAGCGTCTTTCCCTCGACCACGCGGACCAATGCGGCGTCCCTCGCCACCGGCTGTTATCCGGCCCGTCACGGCCTGGAAGGCAACGCCATGGCCCTGGAAGAGGACGGCCGGTTCGAGGTGCTGAGCGTCGGCCCCCCGGGATTCCGCGATCGTCTGGAAAAGGCGCGGGGGCGGACTCTGACCATGCCGACCCTGTCCGAACGGGTGACAGGTGCCGGCGGCCGGGCGGTGGTCTATTCCAACGTGTCGCCGGGGGCGGCCATGTTCCACGACCCGGACGGCCACGGTTTCATTTATCATCGGTCGTTCTCGCAAGGCCCCGGCCGCGCCGTGCTGGACCCGTTGGGCATCGCGCATACGGCGGCTGGGGACACGGTCCTGACCGACCGGTTCCTGGACGAGGTTCTGATCCCCGGCGGGCCGGAATACGCCCTGATCTGGCAGTGCGAGCCCGACCATACCCAGCACGCGGTCGCCCTGGGGTCGCCCGAGCATCTGGCGGTCATCGCCGCCGCCGATGCCAACGCCGGGCGTATCGCCGACCGTGTCGAGGAGATGGATCCGACGGGGGAAAACATCCTGCTGCTGGTGGGCTCCGACCACGGCCATGAAACGACGACCGAGATCGTCGATCTGGACGAGGTGCTGGTCGCCGCCGGCCTGAAGGACGGGCCGGACAGCCGCGAGGTCGCCATCGCGCCCCAGGGCACGTCGGTGACGATCTATCTGGCGCCCGAAGCCATGGAGCGGGAAGGGGCCATCGTCGCCTTCCTGATGGCGCATCCGGCGGTCGGCGGCGTCGTCCACGGCGCCGACCTTGCGAAACTGGGCATGCCCGTGGGCGAGGGCGTGCCACGCATCGCCGTGACCGGCAGGGTGACCGACGCGGCGAACGAATTCGGGGTCAAAGGCGGCTCGGTCGCGTTCCAGGGCACGCTGAAGATTTCCAACAACCAGGGCTGTGGCCAACACGGCGGCTTGGGCACCTATGAACAGAGTCCCTTCGCCATGGCGCGCGGGTTGCTCTACCGGGGCGGCACGGAAAGTGGCGATCCGACCAGCACGGTCGATTTGGCACCGACGATCCTGCGCCATCTGGGCCTTGATCACGCCGATATGGATGGCGCGCCCCTGCCCTGACCACCCAGCAAAAGGAACGCCCAGATGACCAAGATCAATATCCAGTTTTCCCGCTTTTCGGCGTTCTACACACCGTTGATCGCGACCATGGCCGGCGGCTTCCTGACGGAGGAAGGGCTGGACTACGAATGGTCCAAGGCCGCCAACAACGACGCGGCGTTGCAGAACCTGGCCGACGGCACGGTCGATGTCGCCCAGTCGGCGGTGGGCGTCAGCCTGATCCAGCTGGCCCGCGGCGACCGGCCGGCGGCCCGCCATTTTGCCCAGATCAACGAACTGGACGGCTTCTTCCTTGCCGGCCGCCATGCCGACCCGGATTTTCAGTGGGCGCAGCTTGAAGGCGCGGACGTTCTGGTCGATCACGGGCTGCAGCCCATGGCCATGTTCAAGTACGCCTGCATGAAGGCGGGCATCGATTTCGACAAGTTGAACGTGATCGATGCGGGCGGCGGTGCGGATATGGAAAAGGCCTTCCGTGCCGGCACGGGCGCCTATGTCCACCTTCAGGGACCGGCGCCGCAGAACATGGAATACGAAGGCGTCGGATACCCGGTGGCCGAGGTCGGCAAGCCGATCGGCCCCTGCGCGTTCTCATCCCTTGCCGCCATGCCCGACTGGCTGGCGACGGATGCGGCCAAGGCTTTCACGCGGGCTTATGCCAAGACGCGGGTCTGGATCAACGAGGTCCCGGCTGACGAGGTCGCCCGCAAGGTGGCGGAGTTTTTCCCTGAAACCCATGCCTCGGTCCTGGCCGAATGCATCGCTGCCTATCAGGGGCTTGGCAATTGGGCACCTAGGGTTGAAATCACGGAGCCTTCCCTTGCCGTGGCCCAGGACGTGTTCCGGTTTGCCGGGCACATCAAGGAGCCCTATCCTTACGGCGTTCTGTGCGCCCGTCCACCCGCCGTTTGACCCTGGGGTTTCCCGCCCGCCCATGCCTGACACCACAGACCTGACCGGCGCACCGCCGCCACCGCCGCCCGACACGAGCGGCAAGAACCCCTGGAAGACGCGCCTGCCCATCCTGGTCGGCGCCCATGCGGTGGGGACATCCAACAGTGTCGCGATCCTGTCCATGGCGCCGGTGATCTCTGCTGCCTTCGGGTTGTCGGCGACCCAGTTCGGGATTTTCGTGTCTTGCTATTATGGGGGACAGGCGATCTGGTCCGTGCCGGCAGGAGGCGTCACCGACCGCCTGGGCGTGGGTTGGAGCCTGGTTATCGGGCACGCGATCATGGCGCTGGCGGCGGTCCTTATCAGTCAGGCGGCAACCTTCGATATCTGCATGATCGCGGCCGCCTGCATGGGGGTCGGTTATTCCATGCTGAATCCTTCGACCGCCAAGGGCGTGTTCGAATGGTTCCCTGCCCATCGCCGGGGGGCGGCCATGGGCATCAAGCAGGTCGGGGTGCCCATCGGCGGGCTCGTTGGGGCGGCCTGCGGCTTTCTCGCCGCGACGATGGATTGGCAGGTTTTGATGCTGGGCGTGGCCGGGATCATCACCGCGAACGGCCTGGCCTGTCTGACCCTGGTGCCCGTATCGACCCAGGGCGGGGGGGCGCGCAAGAACATCGCCGCCGTGGTCAAGGACGGGCGGGTCAACGCCTTCGCCATCGGCGGCGGCGTCATCAACATGGGGCAAACTAATTTCTTTGGCTTTCTGACCCTGTTCCTGGCCGAGGCCGCGCGCATGGGGCAGCAGACCGTGTCCACGGCCATGGCCGTCGCCCAGGCGTCGAGCGCCGTCGGCCGCATGGGCTGGGGCGCCATTTCCGACAAGGCCTTCGGCGGTCGGCGCATCGTTACCATGATGGTGATCTGCATGGCGGCCGTCGGTTTTCTCGCCATGATGCCCCTGGTGACGGAATCCTGGGGCATGGTGGTGGGATTCGGATTGGCGCTCTGCTTGGGTTTGACCATCGCGTCCTTCGCCCCCGTGGCGCAGGCGATCCAGGTGGAAATGGTCGATCCGCACCTAGCCGGTTCCGCCGTCGGCTATAACATGCTGTGGACGCATGGCTGTGCGACCTTGGCGCCGATCATGTTCGGCTATGCCGTCGATCACTTTGGCGGCTTCACCAGCGGGTGGCTGGTTACGGCGGGCTGCGTCGCCGCCGGGACGGTGGTGATCTATGTGCTGGTGAAGACGGGGCCGCGGCGGCGTACTTACGGAAGATGACGGCGCCCCGCTTGTGGTTACGGTCTATCAATTTTGAAGAACCGTTTCCATTTTTCGTTTTCGGTCTGCCAGTCGGAATAGGAAACGACGTGGGTGACCGTTTTACCGTCATTTGAAAAAGGCAGGCGCAGGCATTCCTGAAACAGGGATGTCATGTCTGCCTGCGGCCGCAGGTCATGGACGAAGGCAAGTGCCTGGCGTTCGTCCACGACCATGTGAAACTCCCGGTCGATGGCATGGCCATGTTCTTCAGGTTGATGTTCGGCGGGCGCGCGACCGGTGTAGTCGATGCCTTTCACGTCGACATGTCCGGTGCCCCAAAACCGATAGATGAACGTGGGTGGGGCGTCAAAGGATTCGACAACCGTAAAATAGGGGATTGTGCTGGCCGGGAATTTCAACAGATCCGCCACGGACCATGCAGGGGCGAAGGCTTCATCTTTTCGCAAGCCGTTCCACACATGCATAACCGGCGCGAACATGGGGCCACCCAGTTCGGAAACGTCTATCTGGTGATGAATGAACTTGTAACTCGACGACGGCGCTAAAATGGCTTTTCTCCTCTCCCGGTCGAAGCGTGCATAGCGGGTTGTGCGATAATGAAGCAAGGAGCATGCCAATCGCCCCCTGATCACGTGCATCTGGGGTGGCGGCGTGACAGGGGATAAACAGAAAAAGGGCCTGGCAAGGCAGGCCCTTTTCCCATTTCGGAGAGGAATAGGCGGACGCGTCAGATATGCACCGTCGTCATCTCGATGTGGCGGTCGGCGATCAGATCGGCGCCGGCGTCGCGGAACTTCAGGTAATGGGGTTCCTGGCGGTGGGAATCCAGGGCGGCCTCATTGGTGTAGACCTCATAGAAGAAGAAGGTGTCTGGGTCGTCCTTGGATGTCATGACGCGGAATTCGTGGCAGTTGGGTTCGTCCCGCATGGCGGCGACGGCGTTCTCCATGATGATCGGCATGAAGTCCTTGCCCTTGCCTGGCTTGCATTTAATGGTGACGATGATGGCGAATTTCGAAGCCATGTCGGGGAGTCCTTCCTTGGGATGTTGATTGTTAAATTCGACGGCCGCCGCCCATTAGTGAGTGACAGATTGTGTACAATTTCCCAATATGCGCGCCATAACACAAGCAACAAGAACATCATTCCACCCGGAGGACTCCCAAACATGAGCGACAAGCCGCTTTATACGGCGGACCTGTGCGACGACCATCCGGACGTCCGCGTCTGTCAGTTGACGTTCATCGATTTCGCCAAGCGCAGCCATTTCCATGGTCAGGTCACGACCTTTTCCACCTTCGAGGACAACCAGGGCATCCGCGAGATCCTAGCCGAGGGCGGCAAGGGTCGGGTGCTGGTCGTCGACGGTCGGGCTTCCCGCCGCCGCGCGCTGACCGGCGGCAACATCGCCGCCGAGGCCGAGCAGCATGGTTGGGAAGGATTGGTCTACAACGGCTGTATCCGTGACCAGCATGAATTCGTCGATCTGGACCTGGGCGTCAAGGCCATTGCCGCCACCCCCATGCGGCCGCGCGTTGACGGCATCGGCCTGCGTGATGTCGATCTGAATTTCGGCGGCATCGTCATTCGCCCCGGAGAATTCCTTTACGCCGATAAAGACGGCGTTATCGTATCGGAGAAGAAACTACATGACTGACAAATCGAAAGAACTGCCGGACGCCGTCATCGAAAAATTCCAGGTGATGCATGAGTTCGCCAAGGCAGCGAAGAACAATCTGAACAAGAACATCTTCGATTATGTGTTCGGTGGGGCCGAGACCGAAACCACGGTCAAGCGCAACCGCATGGCCATCGAAACCTATGCCCTGCGCCCGCGCGTCATGCGCGACGTGTCGAAAATGGATGCCGGCAAGGACCTGTTCGGCATGCGGCTCAAGCTGCCGGTGTGCCTGGCGCCCATTGGATCGCTGCAGCAAATCTCGGCCGGCGGCGGGGCCTCGGCGGCCAAGGCCGCCGGGCGGTTCGGCTGTGCCCATATGCTGTCCAGCGTGTGTGAGCCGGGGATGGATGCCGTGGCCGATGCCGCGCCCGATGCCTGCCGCGTGTTCCAGTTATACGTGCGCGGCGACAATGACTGGGTCGACGACAAGGTCCGCGAGGCCCAGGACCTGGGCTACAAGGCCTTCGCCGTGACCATCGATTTGGACGCCTATTCCCGGCGCGAACGCGACCTGTCCAAGCGCTTCGTTACCGCCGGCCGGCAATCCGCCGTGGGGGAAACGCATCAGGCCAAGTTCGATTGGTCCGACGTCGACCGCATCAAGAAAATCTGCAAGATCCCGTTCATCCTGAAGGGCATCGCCACGGCCGAGGATTCCAAACTGGCGGTCGAGCATGGAGTCGATGTGGTTTACGTGTCCAACCACGGCGGGCGGCAGCTCGACCACGGGCGCGGCTCGCTCGACGTCCTGCCGGAATGCGTCGATGCCGTGGCCGGCAAGGCCAAGGTTTGGGTCGACGGCGGTTTCACGCGTGGCACCGACGTGGTCAAGGCGATGGCGCTGGGTGCGGACATGGTCGGCCTCGGCCGTTTGCAGGCCCTGGCCCTGGCCGCCGGGGGCGAGGACGCTCTGGTGCGCATGCTGGATATCCTGGAACGCGAGGTGCAGATCGCGCTGATGCTGTCGGGCGTCACCGGTTACGACGAACTGGGGCCCGAATACGTGCACAAGGAGCTTCCGGTCTATCCGTCGCATCAGTTCTCGGCCTTCCCGCTGCTTGACGAGGGCTACTGAGCAGGTTTCCGGGATCATATCTCAAACGAAAAGGCCGGCCTCGTTCCCGAGGCCGGCCTTTACTTTAATATGCTGCCGGAGGGGGAAGGGGGCTGGGTCAGCCGATCTTCTTTTCCCCGCCGTCGCGGATGTACTTGTAGACGACGGTGAAGTCGGAGCCCGGCATGTCCTTTTCGCAGCCGTCGAAAATTTTCGAGACCAGCGTGGCGATCGCGTTGGGCGTGCCGGCCTTGTCCGAATTTTCGCGGAACAGGCGCACATCCTTGGCCAACAGCTTGGTGAAGAAGCCGGCGTTGAAGTTCTCCGTCATGATCTGGTTGGGGAACTTGTCGAGGCTCGCCGTGTTCATGCCGGTCGAGACGTTGACCACGTCGAGAATCGCCTTCATCTCGACCCCCTGGGATAGGCCGAACAGAACCGCTTCCGTGGTCGCCGTGGTCGCCGTGGCCGACAGGAAGTTGTTGAGCATCTTCACGACCTGGCCCTGGCCCGGCGTTTCGCCGACATGGAAGGGGTTCTTGGCGAAGGCTTTGAACGCGTCCATATGGGCGTCGAACACGTCCTTGGGACCGGATCCCATGATCGCGATGGTGCCGGCGATCGCACCCTTGCGGCCGCCTGAGACGGGAGCATCAATATAGGTGATCTCGGCGTCGGTGAAGATTTTGTCGATGTCCTGAGCCGCCGCTAGACCGATGGTCGACAGGTCGATGACGACCGAGGTCTTGCGGTCGTTGACCTGGACGATTTCCTTGGCGACCGTGGTGCAGATCGGGCCGTCGGGCAGGGACAGGAACACGGTGTCCGCATTGGCCAGAACGCCGGCCAGGCTGTCGTGGGCGATGGCCTTTTCATGGGCCCGCTCTTTGGTGCCGGCGGCGTCGAAGACGTGAACGGGCAGGCCGGCTTTGGCGATATTGTCGGCCATGGGGCCGCCCATCTGGCCCAGACCGATGAAGCCGTAGGTGCGTTGCTCGGTCATGCCTCAGTCCTCCAGATCGGTTTTAACGTCGATATTGGAGATGTCGATGCCCTGTTCGTTGAACACCTCGCGGGCCAGTCGGAAGGCCTCGATGCCGGCGGGAATGCCGCAGTAGATGGCGACCTGGGTGCAGATTTCACGCAGATCGGCGACGCTCAGGCCGTTGGTGATGGCGCCCCGGAAATGCAGCTTGAATTCATGGGGCCGGTTCAGGGCCGCCAACATGCCGAGGTTGAGAATCGAGCGGTCACGCTTGGACAGGATGCCCCGGCCCCAACTGCCGCCCCAGCAGTATTCGGTCACGAATTCCTGGAAGCCGCGGTTGAAATCGTCGGCTCCGCCCATGGACTTATCCACATAAGCGTCGCCGAGCACCTCGCGCCGGTACTTCATGCCCATGTCATGCATTTTCGTTGAATTGGCCATTTTGGATGGTCTCCCTCGGGTGTTGAAAGTGTCACTTTGTATACATTCCTGATGAGGGGGCATATACCAGAACGGTTGCGGGGCAAGGCAAGTTTTTTGATTCGAATGAAAAACAGCCTCGGAAAATCTTCGTGTGAAAAGCCAAAATTGAGTTGTGAACCCGTTGACAACGGCATGGGGGGCTTCTAGGTTTCCCCCCTAACCCAGGGAGAAAAATAAGAAACTCCCGCATCAAAAACAGTGGGAAGGAAACATTCTGTGGGGGCACTCCTCGAGATTGATAATCTCCAGACGCATTTCTTTACGTCTGGGGGAACCGTTAAAGCTGTTGACGGCGTGTCGTACGACGTCAACGCCGGTGAAACCGTCGCCGTCGTGGGCGAGTCCGGGTCGGGGAAATCCGTTACCGCACTCAGCATTCTGCGTCTGATCCCGAAACCGCCCGGCGAAATCGTCGGCGGTGAAATCCGTTTCCAAGGCAAGAACCTGGCGTTCTGTACCGAGGACGAGATTCGGGAAATTCGCGGCCGCGATATCTCCATGATCTTCCAAGAACCGATGACGTCGCTGAATCCGGTTCTGTCGATCGGCCTGCAGCTGACCGAGCCCATGATAGCGCATTTGAAAATGTCCGAGGCCGAGGCCAAGGAACGCGCTGTCAAGCTTCTGGAATTGGTCGGCATCAACGAACCGCGTCGGCGCATCGAACAGTACCCGCACCATCTGTCGGGCGGCATGCGTCAACGCGTCATGATCGCCATGTCGTTGGCGTGTGAGCCGAAGTTGATCATCGCCGACGAGCCGACCACGGCTCTCGACGTGACCATTCAGGCGCAGATCCTGGAATTGATGAAGAACCTGACCCGCGAAATGAACGTGGCGATGATCATCATCACCCATAACCTGGGTGTGGTTGCGCGCTATGCGGACCGGGTCAACGTCATGTATGCGGGGCGCATCGTCGAAACGGGCAATGCGTCGGACATTTATCACCGCCCGCGTCATCCCTACACGCTGGCGCTGCTCAAGTCCGTACCGCGCATGGACCGTCCGCGCCAGGCCAAGCTTGATCCCGTCGATGGCCAGCCGCCGGATCTCACCCGCCTGGACGGCGGTTGTTCGTTCCGGCCGCGTTGCAAGTTCGCCATCGACAAGTGCAAGGAATCGTACCCGCCGCTCGAGGAAATGGGCGACCAGCACTACAGCGCATGTTTCCGGTCTAAAGAAAGTTTGGCGGAGATCGAACTATGAGTGAAGCCCAGACACAGTCCGGCGCGGATTACGGCTCTCAATTCCGTGGTCAGGTTTCCGATGAAGTCCTGATCACTGTGAAAGATCTGAAGATGCACTTCCCGATCACGGAAGGCATCATCGTTCCCCGCAAGGTGGCCGACGTGAAGGCGGTCGACGGCGTCGACTTCTACATCCGCAAGGGCGAGACCCTGGGTCTCGTCGGTGAATCCGGCTGCGGCAAGACGACCACGGGGCGTTGCATCCTGCGTCTCGAGGATCCGACGGCCGGCGAAATCATCTACGACGGCAAGGATATCTGTCAGCTTAACAACAAAGAGCTGATTGACGTCCGCAAGAAGATCCAGGTCATTTTCCAGGATCCGTACAGCTCGTTGAACCCGCGCATGAAGATCGGTGAGATCATCGGCGAGCCGCTGAAGGTTCATGGCATCATCCCCGATGAAGCCAAGCGCCGCGAGCGTATCGGCTATCTTCTCGGCCGTTGCGGTCTGCATCCGGATTTCGCCGACCGTTATCCGCACGAAATGTCGGGTGGTCAGCGCCAGCGCGTGGGCATTGCTCGTGCGCTTGCGATGGAGCCGGAATTCATCATCTGCGACGAAGCCGTTTCGGCGCTCGACGTGTCGATTCAGGCGCAGGTGATCAACCTTCTGGAAGAACTACGCGACGAGTTCAAGCTGACCTATTTGTTCATCAGCCATGACCTCTCCGTCGTTCGTCACATCTGCCACCGGGTCGCTGTCATGTACCTGGGCCACATGGTGGAACTGGCCGACTGCGACGAACTGTTCGACCATCCCCTGCATCCCTATTCGCAGGCGCTATTGGCTGCTGTGCCGATCCCTGATCCGGACCTGGAAAAGACCCGCGCACACACGATCATCAAGGGAGAAATTCCCAGCCCGATTAACCCTCCGTCCGGCTGCGTTTTTCACCCCCGCTGTCCTTTAGCTGTGGACTCGTGTAGCCAAAATATTCCAGACTTCAGAGAAGTGCGACCTGGCCATTGGGTGGCCTGCACGGAGGTGTGATCTCCCCCTTTTCAGGGAGGACACAAAAGAGTGGGGAGTGATCAAACATTCCTCGAACCATAAATGGGTAAGGAGACTTCACATGAGTAAATACGCACGTTTCGCGTTGGCACTCGCGGTGGGCACTGGGCTCGCCATGGGTGCGACCGGACCGGCAAAGGCAGAGACGCCGAAGAAGGGGGGGACCCTCTCTTACATCGTTGCTGCCGAAGCGCCGTCCTACGATCTGCACAAGGAATCGACCTTCGCGGCGGTTCACCCGATCCGGCCGTTCTACAGCCTGCTGATTCGGGTTAACCCGGAAAACCCGCAGTCGCCGACGGACTTCCAGTGCGACATTTGTGTCGGCGAAGTTCCGAAGCCGACCGACGGCGGCAAGACCTATACCTTCAAGATCAAGAAGGGCGTCAAATTCCACGACGGTCAGGTCATGACCGCCCACGACGTGGTTGCCACCTACAACAAGATCGCTTTCCCGCCGGAAGGTGTCGCGTCGGTGCGCAAAGCTTTCTTCAAGATGCTCGACAGCGTTACCGCGCCGGACGACGAAACGGTTGTCTTCAAGCTGAAATTCGCGACCGGCTCGTTCCTGCCGGTTCTGGCCAACCCCATGAGCCCGATCTATTCCGCCAAGGATCTCAAGGAACATGGCTACGACTGGCATGAAAAGAACGTGAACGGCACTGGCGCCTTCAAGTTCAAGGAAGCCGTTGCGGGTTCGCACGTCGACGGCGTGAAGTTCGAAGACTTCCATATGCAAGGCAAGCCCTACCTGGATGGTTTCCGGGCGCTGATTTCGCGCAAAATGGCCATCCGCGTTCAAGCCATCCGTGGCGACCGTGCGGCCATCGAATTCCGTGGTTTCCCGCCGAAACAGCGTGACGACCTTGTCAAGGCGCTCGGCAAAGACATCACGGTCCAGGAAAGCGATTGGAACTGCGTGCTTCTTTACACGCCGAACCATGGCCGTCCGATCATGCAGGACCCGCGCGTCCGTCAGGCTCTGACCCTCGCCGTTGACCGGTGGGGCGGCTCCCAGCACCTGAGCCGTATCGCCATCGTCAAAACCGTTGGCGGCGTCGGCTTCCCGGGGCACCCCCTGTCGGCCACCAAGGCCGAACTGGTTCCCCTGAAGGGCTATGGCACGGACCTGAAGGCCGCTCGTGAAGAGGCCAAGAAGCTGCTTGCCGAAGCCGGCAAGTCGGACCTCAAGTTCGAGCTGATGAACCGCGGTACCGACCAGCCGTACAAGATCGTCGGCACCTGGCTGATTGGCCAGTGGCGTCAGATCGGTCTGGAAGTGACCCAGCGGGTCGAGCCGACCAAGACCTTCTACAATGAACTCCGCAACACGAAGAACTTCGACGTGTCGCTGGACTTCAACTGTCAGTCGGTCGTTAACCCGCTTGTCGACACCTCCAAGTTCATTGGTTCTGCCGGCAACAACTACGCCAACATGAAGGGCCAGGACCAGCAGCTCGAAGAAGTCTACGAGCAGATGCTGCAGGCGCCGGAAGAAGCCAAGCAGCGTGAGCTGATGCGCGTCATGGAAAAGCGGGCTCTGTCCGACCAGGCGCACATGGGTGTCACCCTGTGGTGGTACAAGATCAACCCGCACCGTTCCTATGTGAAGGGCTGGAAGATCGCGCCGTCGCACTACCTGAACCAGAGCCTCGATCAGGTCTGGCTCGACAAGTAGAGTTGCGCCTGACGCAGCCTTAACAAAAACCGGGAATCGCCCGCCGCCGGATCGGCGGCGGGCGATCAACCCCGATAGAGGAAGACATGGGTAAGTATATCCTTAAGCGTCTGATCGCGATGATCCCGACCCTGCTCGGGGCCGCGGTTCTGGTTTTCTTTTTGCTGCGCTTAGCGCCCGGCGACATCTGTGAGGTGCGTCTGCTCGGCACCGGCGCCACGGTGGCTCAGGAGCAGATTGACATCTGCCGCGAGAGCCTGGGGCTGGACAAGCCGCAGATCGCACAGTTCTTTGATTTCGTCTGGGGCTATTTCATCTTTGATCTCGGCACTTCCATGTGGACGGGCCAGCCGGTTACCCATGAAATCGCCATCCGCTTCGAATTGTCCCTGCAGTTGGCTGTCATGGCGACCATCGTCGCCACGATTATCGCCATTCCGCTGGGCATCATCTCGGCCGTGAAGCAGAACACGCTCATCGATTACTTCGTGCGCGGGTTTGCCATCGCCGGTATCGCCATTCCATCATTCTGGCTCGGCCTGATGATCATTCTCGGGCTTCTTGTGTTCAGCCAAGCCTGGTTCGGCGAACCTTGGATGCCTCCAATCATGTTCAAATCGATCTGGGAAGACCCTGCACACAATCTGTCCCAGTTGATGTGGCCCGCCGTTGCGACCGGCTACCGTTATTCCGCCGTTGCTGCCCGTATGACGCGTTCGGCCATGCTTGAGGTTCTGCGTGAGGACTACGTTCGTACCGCACGGGCCAAGGGAATGGTCGAAAAGATCGTCATCAACCGCCACGCGTTGAAGAACGCATTGTTGCCGGTGGTTACCATTCTGGCGCTTGAGTTTGCGTTCCTGATGGGCGGGTTGGTCGTGACCGAGCAGGTGTTCAACCTGAACGGCTTGGGCAACCTGATGGTCGACGGCGTCGAACACCATGACTTCACGATGACCCAGAACCTGGTGATGCTCGTCGTCATCGTGTTCGTCATCACCAACCTTATTACCGACTTGGCCTATGCGTGGCTTGATCCCCGCATTCGCTACTCGTGACGGGATATAACGATGGTTACCGTTTCTGAAATACAAACCGAAGCCCAGTTCGAGGAAGTCGCGCCGAAAAAGCCGTGGTCGCAAGTCGCGCTCGAACTGTGCCGTAAGCAACCCCTCGGTGTGTTCGGCCTGGCGATCGTCTTTGTGATGATCATTGCCGCGATCCTGGCTGAAGTCGTCTCGCCGAATGATCCTCTCCAGGAACATTTCGATGCCATGCTGGCGGCGCCGAGTGCCGAATACCTGCTCGGCACGGATGAATTTGGCCGCGACATCTTGACCCGGCTTATCTACGGGTCTCGTACGGCTCTTCTGGTCGGCTTTGTTTGCGCCATCGTGGGGGCGACGGGCGGGCTCGTCCTGGGGGTCGCCAGCGCCTATTTCGGCGGCCTGTTCGATCTGATCCTCCAGCGCATCCTGGATGTGTTCATGGCGTTCCCGCTGATCATTCTGGCCCTGGCGGTCGTCGCCACCCTCGGGCCGGGGATCGAGAACGTGATGATCGCGATCATCCTGCCATTCATTCCGCAATGCGCGCGCGTGGTGCGGTCCAATGCTCTGGCAATCCGTGAAATCCCCTACGTGGACGCGGCCCGTGCCTTGGGCTTCAGCGATGCTCGTATCATCCTGCGGCACATGGTTCCGAACGTCATGGCGCCTTACCTGATCATGCTGACCACGTTCCTCGGTCAGGCGATCTTGCTGGAAGCTTCTCTGTCGTTCCTGGGCCTGGGTGTGCAGGATCCGACTCCGGCTTGGGGCCTGATGCTCAGCAACGCGTCCGAGTTCTTCGAGGGGGCGCCCTGGGTTGCCGTTTATCCCGGCGTTGCAATTTCCCTCAGCGTGTTCGGATTCAACCTGTTCGGGGACTCCGTGCGCGACGTTCTGGACCCGAAAATGCGTTCGCGCTAAAGGGCGGGAATGTACCTTAAGTTACGGATTGGGCGGCTTCGGCCGCCCTTTCCATTGGGGCCTCCGCATAAGGACCACTGACCATGACCAAACGCATCGCCATCCTCGGCTTTTTGCTTGAAAGCAATGCCTTCGCTCCGGTGACCACGCGGGCCGATTACGAACGGCGTTGCCTGCTTGCCGGAACGGATATCCTGGCCGAACTGGCGGCCCCCAATCCGCGTCTGCCGCTGGAGGTCAATGCCTTCTGCCAGCAGATGGAAAAGCTGCATCCCGATGCCTGGGAAATGGTGCCGATTTTGATCGGCGATGCGGAACCGGGCGGCCCGGTGGAGAAGGGGTTCTTCGACTGGTTCGTGGCCGAGGTCGAGACACGCTTGAAGGCGGCGGGACCACTTGACGGGGTTTATATCGTCAGCCACGGCGCCATGCGGGCGGAACATGAAACCGACCCCGACGGGCTGTTGTATGGCCGCGTGCGGAACATCGTCGGGCCGGACGTGCCGGTGATTGCAACCCTCGACCTGCACACCAACGTGTCCCAGACCATGGCCGACCATGCGGACGTGCTGATCGCCTATTTGACAAACCCGCACGTCGATCAGCGTGAACGCGCGGCGGAGGCCGCCCGCACCATGGATGAGATGTTCCAGGGCATGCGCCCGCAGACGGCCTTCGTGAAGGTGCCGATCGCGGCCCCCTCGGTGGTGCTGCTGACGGCGACCGGCCCCTATGCCGATATCATCAACATGGGCCAGGAAGTCCAGGCGGCGTCGAACGGCGCGATCCTCAACGTCTCCGTCGCGGCCGGGTTTATCTATTCAGACAGCCCCAAATGCGGCATGTCGGTGATCGTCACCGCACGGAACGACATCGCGTCGGCGCGGAAGTTGGCGGGCGAACTCGCGCGCCGCCTATGGGCTGACCACGAGCGTTATCAGAAAACCCTGACACCCTTGCCGGACGCCATCGCCATGGCCGTTGCCAACGGCCGTGACGCCGGGCGGCCGGCACAGATTATCGCCGACGTCGCCGACAATCCGGGTGGCGGCGGCACGGGCAGCACCATCTATCTGCTGAAGGGGCTGGTCGAGGCCGGGGCCGAGGGCGTGGTCATGGGCGTGGTGATCGACGGCGGCGTGGCCGGTGATGCCCATGCGGCAGGCGAGGGGGCCGAGATCACGGCCCACTTCAACCGCGCCCCCAAGACGGCTTTCGAGCAGGCCTATGAGGCTAAAGCCAAGGTTCTTAAGCTGACCGATGGTTCCTTCGTCGGGCGCCGCGGCATCCTGCGCGGCCGGTCCCTTTCCGTCGGCCCGGCGGCGTTGCTGGAGATCGGCGGCATTCGCGTCGCCGTGGCCACGCATCGCAAGCAATGTGCCGATCCGGCCATGTTGGAAATGTTCGGTGTCGACATCGCCCAGGCACGCACCGTCATCGTCAAATCGCGCGGCCATTTTCGGGCCGGGTTCGATGAATTCTTCCCACCGGAAAACGTTTACGAGGTCGATTGCCCGGGTCTGACATCGCCCGTGTTCAGTAATTTTACCTGGGGGCAATTGTGCCGCCCGGTGTTTCCGCTGGATCAGGATACGACCTGGACGCCCCCCGCGTGGTGACAGCATGAGCCTGGAAGCGTATCATCACCGTGCAACCCGCAAGGAAGGTGCCATGTCCCGTTTCGCTGCATTGCTGTTGAGTCTGCTTCTGTTGACAGCGCCGCTATCCGCCGTCGCCGGCAACAATGCTCCGGCGCCGGGCACGACGGCTGACATTCAGGATTACATCTCCGCGATCACCAGGGATTCGGACGAAAACCCCCATAGCTGTTACGAGACGGACGACGATACACAAGAGCGCCCGGACTTGGCCAACAGGCCGCAGTCCTAACCGCCGCCGCCTCTCTCCTTTCCCACCACCACCACGGAACATTTCACTCATGGCCGTTCACCGTACCTATCTGTTTGCTCCCGGAAACCACGCGCGCCGGGCCGAAAAGGCGTTCACCCTTGATTGCGACGCCGTCATCCTGGACCTGGAAGACGCCGTCGCCGTCGCCGAGAAACCGGCAACCCGCGCCCTGGTCGTCGAAACCCTGAAACAAAACCCCGGAAAGCGCGGATACGTGAGGGTCAACGCCTGGGATACGGATTTCTGCTTCAACGACATCCTGGCCGTGACCGGGCCCTGGCTGACGGGATTGGTCCTGCCCAAGGTCGAAGAAGCCGCGCAGGTTATCGCCGTCGACTGGATCCTGGGGAACATCGAACGGGACAAGGGCATGGAGGTCGGGTCCATCGACCTGCTGCCGATCATCGAGACCGGCAAAGGCGTCGCCAATGTCCGCGCCATCGCGGCGGCGGCGACCCGCGTGCGGCGGCTCAGCTTCGGCGCCGGCGACTACACCAAGGACATGTCCTTTCGTTGGACCCTGGCGGAGACGGAAATCGATCATGCCCGGGCCGAGATCGCCCTGGCATCCCGCGCCGAAGGGCTGGAGCCGCCCGTCGATTCCGTATGGATCCACATCAAGGATACGGACGGCCTCGTCCGGTCGGCGGAAAAGGTCCGCGACATGGGCTATCAGGGCAAGCTGTGCATCCATCCGGATCAGATCGGCCCCGTGAACGGCGTGTTCACGCCGACCGAAGAACAGGTCGCCTTCGCGGAGAAGGTCGTCGCCGCCTTCGAGGAAGCCGAGGCACGGGGCCTCGCCTCCATTCAGATGGACGGCTATTTCATCGACTACCCCATCGTCGATCAGGCCCGGCGCACGCTGGACCAGTGGCGGGACATCCAGAATCGTTGAACGCCCCGCCAGTCGTCCGGGGCGTCAGGTGCCGAGGAACAGGCCGCCGTTGACGTGGATGGTCTGCCCGGTGATGTAGGCGGCATCGGGCTGGCATAGGAAGCGCACGGTTGCCGCCATTTCCTTCACCTCGCCCTGACGTCCCATGGGGATGTTCATGGCGTTGCGCGGGTTGCCGGTCCCGGCCGAGGCCGGGCGCACGGTTTCCGTCGCCCCCGGCGACACGCAGTTGGCGGTGATGCCCTGGGTTGCGAATTCCGTGGCGATGCCGTGGGTGAAGCCGACGATGGCCGACTTGCCGGTCAGGTTGTGGATGCGGTTGGGCATGCCGATGTACCAGCTGACGCCGCCCAGGGTGATGACCCGCCCCCATCCGGCCTTCAGCATATGGGGGATGGCCGCCTGACAGAGGTGAAAAGCGCTGTCGATGGTGGTGTCGACGACGCGGCGGAAATCTTCATGCGGCATGTCCAGAAAGGCCTTCTGGCCGCGGGTCGAGGCATTGACGACCATGATGTCGACGCCGCCGAAGGCATCAGCGGCGGCCTGCACCAGCGCGTCGGCCCCGGCCTTGGTGGCGACATCGGCCAGCTTGGCGATGGCCTTGCCGCCCATGGCCTCGATCTCCTTGACCACAGAATCTGCGGCGGCTTGATCCTGCACACCGTTGACGACGATGTTGGCGCCATCAGCGGCCAAGGCCAGGGCGGTGGCCTTGCCGATGTTGCGCGACGATCCGGTGATGACGGCGGTCTTCCCCGCCAGTGTTCCCTTGGACATTCTTGAAGTTTCTCCCATATGGACGGGTTGCGGTTATGGGAGGGCGCAAGTGCCCTCCATTGCCCGCCATCTTATGGGGGACGATCGGCTTTGTCTCCTGACGAAGGCTGGTTCAGTCGATGAATTCGCAGCCCTTGTCGGTCAGGGCCTTGTCGACCCAGCTGCGGTCGATGGAACCGTCGGCGATGGCGGCCATCTGCTTGTCCTCGGCGGCCTTCTTCTGCCTTGAGGCGGCCAGCACCGTCTCGGCCTCTTCCTTGGGCACGCAGAGCACGCCGTCACAATCGCCCAGGATCAGGTCGCCCGGGTTGATCCGCATGCCGTAGAGCGAGATGGGAAAGCCGATTTCCCCGGGGCCGTCCTTATAGGGGCCGCGGTGGGACACACCCGCCGCGAACACCGGCAGGTTGTGGTCGAGGAAGGCATCGCGGTCGCGCACGGCGCCGTTCAGGACCAGGCCGGCGACACCGCGCTTGATGGCCTGCATCAGCATCATTTCGCCGAACAGGGAGTTGGTCAGGTCGCCACCGCCGTCGACCACGATGACGTCGCCGGGCTGGGCGATATCGATCGCCTTGTGCAGCATCAGGTTGTCGCCCGGCCGGGTCAGCACCGTGAAGGCGGGGCCGGCCCGCCGTCCTTATGCATGGGGCGCAGCGCATTGCCGCCCGCGAACATGCGCGACATGCAATCGCCGACATTGGCGACGGGCAGGGGTTTGAACGCGTCGACCAGGTCGGGCGAAATGCGGTCCCAGGTCTTCTTGATGCGGAATCCGACGGTCATGGTTGTGTCTCCGTATGGTTTTTTGTTCGGCAGGTGGGTCAGGCGGCGGGCAGCTTGAGCCGCGAGAACACCTTGAGTGCGTTCTTATAGAACACTTTTTCCTTTTCTTCCGCCGTCAGGTTCGCCGTCGCGTCAATGTAGCGGCGAGTGTCGTCGAACCATTCGCCCGTGTCCGGGTCCTTGCAGCGCACGGCGCCGTGCAGTTCGGACGCGAACAGGATGTTGTCCACGGGCACGACCTCGGTCATCAGATTGATGCCCGGCTGATGGTAGACGCAGGTGTCGAAGTACAGGTTCTCGCCCATCATGTCCTTGGGCTCGGGCCGGTTCATGCCCATGGCGATGCCCCGGTAGCGGCCCCAGTGATAGGGCACGGCGCCGCCGCCGTGGGGGATGATCAGCTTGAGTTTCGGGAACCGTTCGAACAGGTCCGATTCCAGAAGCTGCATGAACGCCGCCGTGTCGGCATTGATGTAGTGCGCGCCCGTGAAGTGGAAGTTCGGGTTGCAGGACTGGCTGACGTGAACCATTGCCGGGACCTGAAGTTCTTCCAGCTTGGCGTAGAGATCGAACCACCAGGGGTCGGTCAGGGGCGGATCGGTCCAATGGCCGCCCGATGGGTCCGGGTTCAGGTTGACCCCGATGAAGCCCATTTCATTGACCAGGCGCTCCAGTTCCGGAATCGAATTGGACGGCGAACAACCCGGTGACTGCGGCAACTGGCCCACGGGGGCGAAGTTGTTGGGGAACATGTCGCAGATGCGCTTGATCTGGTCGTTGCAGATGCGCGACCACTGCATGCTCATCGTCTCGTTGCCGACATGATGGCCCATGCCGCCGGCGCGGGGCGAAAAGATCGTCATGTCCGTGCCGCGTTCCTGTTGCAGGCGCAGCTGCGTGTTGGCGACGCTGTCGCGCAGTTCGTCGTCGGAAACGACCGGTTCCTTGGCGCTCATCTTCGAGAGGTCGCCCTTGGCGTCGATCTGTTCCTTGCGCCAGGCTTCGTGCTGGGCGGGGGCGGTGGTGTAATGGCCGTGGCAATCGATAATCATTGAGACGTTCCCGTGGTTTTAGCGGTTTTCGGTTTTGGTCGTGTCGCCCAGGGACCGGGCGGCGAGTCGTTTCAGCTGATGACGATAGAGCACCGACAGCACCATGCCCAAAGTCAAAAGCCAGGTCACGATGCTGATGGGGCTGTCGAACAGATAACTCACCTCGCCCCGACCCATGATCATGGCGCGGCGGAAATTTTCTTCAAGCATGGGGCTGAGGACAAAGCCGATCAGCAGGGGGGCGGGCGGAAAGCCGTGGCGTCGCAGGCCGTAGGCGGCGACGCCGACGACCAGCATGACCAGCACGTCGAAGGTGCTGTTCTTCAGGCTGTAGGAGCCGACGCAGATCAGGATGATGATGGCCGGATAAAGCAGCCGGTAGGGCACGTTGAGGAACGATACCCAAAGCCCGATCAGCGGAATGTTGATGACCAGCAACAGGACGTTGCCGATCCAGAAACTGGCGACCAGGCCCCAAAATAGCTGTGGTTCATTGCTCATCAGCATGGGGCCCGGCACGATCCCGTGGATCATCAGGGCGCCGATCATGATGGCCATGGTCGGGGTGCCGGGAATGCCGAGCGACAAGGTCGGCACGAAGGCCGTCTGCACCGCCGCGTTGTTGGCGCTTTCCGGGGCGGCGACGCCCTCGATGGCACCCTTCCCGAACTCCTCGGGCCGGCGGGACAGCTTCTTTTCGTTGGCGTAGGCCAGGATTGTCGCGACGGAGGGGCCGGTGCCGGGCAGGGGGCCGAAGAAGCATCCCGAAGCCGCCCCCCGCAGCATGGGCCAGAACGACCGCTTCCACTGTGCCGCACTCGGCAGCATGGATTTGAAGCTGATCTTGTGGCCCGTGAGGCGTGTCTCTTCACCCTTGATCGACATGATGATTTCCGACAGCCCGAACAGGCCCATGGCCACGGGCACCAGGCTCAGTCCGTCGATCAGGTTGTGGGACCCGAAGCTGTAACGCTCCGCCCCGTCGTAGATGTCGAGCCCGACCGTGCCCAGCAGGGCGCCCAGGGCGACCATCACGAAGTTCTTTTTGGGATCGCTGCCGCCGATGGTGGCGACGGCGACGAAACAGAACACGATGATCGCGAAATACTCGACCGCGCCGAAGGCCATGCCGACCTTGACGATGGCCGGGGTCAAGGCGCTCAACACCAATATGCCGATGCTGCCGCCGACGAAGGACGCGATGGTCGTCATGAACAGGGCGACGCCGGCCTCGCCCTTCTGGGCCATGGGATAGCCGTCCAGGCAGGTGATGGCGTTGGACGGCGTGCCGGGCAGGTTGAGCAGGATCGAGGCCGTGGAGCCCCCGTATTCGGCCCCGTAATACACCCCGGCCAGCATGACGATGCCCGTGGTCGGGTCCATGGCGAAGGTCACGGGCAGCAGCAGGGAAATGGCGGCCAGCGCGCCGATGCCGGGAATGACGCCGATGGCCGTGCCCAGGAACACCCCGGCCAGGCAGGCCAGCAGGTTCTGGGTCATCATGGCCGTCGACAGGCCGATCATAAAATCTTCCATGGGTCAGGGCAGCCTGAAGGGGGGAATCGGCAGGTTAAGGGCGTAGGAAAAGATCAGCCACACGCCGACGGAGAACACGCAGGCATAGGCGATGAAGAACGGATAGCGCCGCTCCGACTGTCCCGCGTAGGCGATGACCATGGACAGCACCACCGTGGGCAGCAGGCCGACGGCTTCGACCAGCAGGATGAACACGGCGACGGATGCGGCGACGCTGAGGAACGCGCGCCGGTTCGTCGGCATCGGTTCCTCACGCGGCGAGAAGACGAAGGAATAAAGTGAAATCAAGACGATGGCCGCAGAGAGGATCAGCGGATAAATGGCGGAGCCGACGTTGGCGAGGGTCCCGAACTTGAAGTCGAGGGCGAAGTAGAAGGCCGCCGCGCTAAGGGCGGCGATGAACAGCCAGGAAAAGTCTCGCGCCATGTTTATTGCTCCGACGGATATTTCGATCCGGCGTGATTGCACCACATACAAACCCACATCAACAAGGCGGCCGCGCCCAGGGAAAAGCGCGGCCACCCTGTTGACGGGTTCAGATTACTTTTTCTTCTTGAAGACCGGATTGTCGAGAACGCCGGCCCACCACTTCAACTGGTCCTGCATGTAGGCGCCGAACTGTTCCGGGGAATCCGAAATCTCGATCTCGGAGCCGATGCCCTTGAGGCGCTCCAGCACCTTGGCCGACGTTTTGGCCGACTGCATGGCGGCGAACAGCTTGTCGACGGCTTCCTTGGGCGTGCCGGCGGGGGCCAGCAGGCCGAACCAGGATCCCATCTCCATGCCCGTCATGCCGGCTTCGGCCGTGGTCGGAACGTCCGGCAGCAGGGCCGAACGCTTGGCGGCACCCAGGGCCAGGGGGCGCAGGGCGCCCGACTGCACATGCGGCAGGATCTTCGGGATGTTGTTCATGTAGACCTGGATGCGGCCCGCGACGGCGTCGTTGAGGGCCGGCCCGGCACCCTTGTAGGGCACATGGGTCAGCTTAGATCCGGTCTTCTGGTTGTACAGTTCGCCCGCGACATGGGCCAGGGTGCCGATCCCGCCCGAGGCGAAATTGTACTGTTCCTTGCCCGAAGAGGTCAGGGCGATCAGTTCTTTCAGGGTTTTGGCGGGGACCGAGGGATGCACGACCATCAGAAGCGATGACACGACGCCCGCGCTGATCGGCTGGAAGTCCTTGATCGGGTCGTACTTGATCTTGCGCAGGTTGGGGTTGATGGAGTGGGACCCGGCGGTGGCAAACAGCAGGGTATAGCCGTCCGGCTTCGCCCCCGCGACCAGGGCCGCACCGATGGTGCCGCCGCCGCCGCCGCGGTTTTCGACGACGACCGCACCCCCCAGGGCTTCCTGAAGATGGTCCGCGAAGATGCGGGCGATGACGTCCGTGTTGCCGCCGGCCTTGTAAGGGACGACGATCTTCACGGCCTGTTCGGGGAAGCCGGCCTGGGCCGCCGGGATGGCGGCAAGGGCGACGGCGGATGCGATGAAGGCGGTTCGGGCGTGTTTAAGGAAATTCATAAGCATTGTAATCCTCCCAATTTTGACAAGAACGAAGCACGGCGGGCCGCCGGTCCCTATTTCAAATTCTCTATACGCCGGTCGAATTTGTTTATATTGGGCGGATTCCCGGGCGTTAAGGCAGGGGCCGCGGGCTTCAAGGGTGAACGCGTGCAGAACCGGACCGAAAAGAACTTTTCCCTCAGCCATTTGGCCACGTTCACGTCCGTGCTGGCCCATGGCCGGATCGCGGCGGCGGGCGAACACCTGCGCCGCAGCCCTTCCGCCGTGTCTCGGTCCTTGGGCATTCTGGAGGAAAAATTCGGCCGGCCGCTGCTGACCCGCGCCCAGGACGGCATGTCGCCGACGCCTGTGGGCGGCCTGGTCGCCGAACGTTGCGGGATCATTCAGGCGGAATTAAACGATCTCCGTGACATGCTGGCATCTGGTCATGACGTGGGCGTGCATGAAAACGCGTCCCTGTTCCACATGCATGTCGACATGTCGCGCCTCCGCGCCCTGGTCGCCGTGCACGATTTCGGTTCCGTCAAGCGCGCCTGCCAGGTCCTCGGCGTGTCGCAGCCGGCGATCTCGACCTCCATCCGCCATCTCGAGGACGACCTGGGCGTGGCCCTGTTCTCGCGCACGCCCACGGGGATGATCGTGACGCCGGCGGGGGTGTCCAGCACCCTGTGCTTCAAGCGTGTGCTGTCGGAACTGCGCAAGATGGCGGACGATGTCGAATCCTTCGAAGGCGAATCCTCCGGTTCGGTCTGCGTCGGTGGCCTGGCCTATTCGCGGAACGCGCTGTTGCCCGAAGCCATCACGCGGGTGCTGGCCCAGCATCCGCAGATCCTGGTGCGCACGGTCGAAGGTCCCATCGACTCGCTGATCGCCGGGATGCACGCGGGGGAAATCGACGTGCTGATCTGCGCCGAGCCGAACAAGGCGCTGCTGGAAAGCGTGGCGGTCGAGCCCATCGTGCGCGACCCCATGGGCCTGTTCGTGGCGGCGGACCACCCCCTGGCCGGGCGCAAGGCGGTGTCGGCGGAAGACCTGCGGCGCTATCCGTTCATCCTGCCGCCGCTGGGTAGCGTCACTCGGGCCCTGCTGGATCAGGTCTTCGTCAAAACCACGGGGCGCCCGCCCGAGGGCGCGGTGGAGACCAGCTCCAACGCCGTGATCCGCTACCTTTTGCTCAATTCGGAGCAGATTTCCTTCCGCTCCAGGATCGAATTCAACGCGGAGGAACTGGCGGGCCGGATCGTGCCGCTCGACCTGGGCTTTGCCTTGCCGGAGCGTACGATCTGTCTGCTGCAGCGCTGCGGCGTGCGCCAGACCGCCGCCGTTAACGACTTCATGGGCGTCGTCCGCGAGGTCGCTGGCGCGGGCAGGGGGCGGTGAGCCTTATTCCCCGGTGAAGCCCGGTTTGCGCTTTTCCGTGAAGGCGGTGACGCCCTCGTAGAAGTCGGCGGTCCGCGTGTTGCGGATGAAGGCGGCTTTTTCCGCATCCAGCTGTTCAGTCAGGCTGTTGTGGAACGAGGCGTTGAGCAGTGCCTTGGCCTCGGCGTTGGCGTGACCGGCGGCTTTGGCCAGTCGGGCGGCGAGCTTGTCCGTCTCGGCTTCCAGGTCGGCCGCCGGCACGATCCGGTTGACCATGCCCCAGTCAAGCGCGTCCTGGGCCGTAAACCGGTCGCCCAGCAATGCGATCTCCATGGCCTTCTTCAGGCCCACGGTGCGCGGCAGGGCATAGGTCGACCCACCATCCGGGCTGGTCCCGATGTGACAGTAGGCCAGGGTGAAGAACGCGTCATCGGCGGCCAGGACCAGATCGCAGGCCAGCATCAGGCTGACTCCCGCACCCGCGGCGGCCCCCCGGACCGAGGCGATGATCGGTTGCGGCATGGCGCGCATGTTTCCGATGGTCGCATGGACGCGCGACAGGCGGGCGTCGAACTGTTCGGCCGTCTTGTCGCGGTCCGGCTCCTCGTCCAGCATGGTCTTGAAGGCCTTCACATCGCCCCCGGCCATGAAGTGGTCGCCCTGGCCCTGCATGATCACGACGCGCACGTCCTTGCTTTCGCGCAGCTGGCCGGTGATCTCCTTCAGGGCCGTCATCACGTCGATGGTGATGGCGTTCAGGGCCTGGGGCCGGTTGAAGGTGATGCGGCAGATGCCGTCTTTGACGTCGGCAAGGACCGTTTCATTGGGCGAGGTGATCATGGGGGATTCTCCCTGGTTTTTCGTTGTTTAAAGGTCGTGCCGGTATACGACAAATCCGGACTTGCCGGCGACCTTGTCATACAGCGTCATGGCCGTGGCGTTGGTTTCGTGGGTCTGCCAGTAGACGCGGGGCGACCCGGCGGCGCGGGCGCGCTCGTACACGGCCTCGATCAACGCCCGTCCGACGCCTTGGCCCCGCAGGTCCGCGTCGGTGAACAGGTCCTGCAGATAGCAGGTCGGCCCGCGCATCACCGTGTTGCGGTGATAGATGTAATGGACCAGGCCGACCAGCCGGCCACCGTGTTCGGCGACTAGGCAATGCATGGGCTCGTAGGCATCGAAGAAGCGATCCCAGGTCAGGCGGGTGATCTCGGGCGGGACGGCGGTCGGGCCCTTGCGTTCATAGAACGCGTTGTAGCCGGCCCAAAGGTGGGACCAGGCATCGAAATCTTCGCGCGTCGGTGCGCGGACGGTGACGTCTTGGGGCATGGCGGGAATCCAAGCGGCTTGCGGTTGCGGGGCGTCTGTGGCGAGATTAGCCCAGGCATCGTCGCCCGACAAATCCATGAAACGAGGAAACCGCCATGGCAGCCCCCGATGTAAAGGTGATCTTTTTTGACGTGTTCGGCACGGTCGTCGATTGGCGGTCCAGCCTGTTGCGCCTGTTGGCGGAGTACGGCGCGCGCGAAGGGATCGACGCCGACTGGCCCGGATTCCTCGCGGCCTGGAAGGCCGGATACCGCCCGGCCATGGATGCCGTGATCTCGGGGGAACGGCCCTATTTCAACCTGGATGAAATGTACCTGGAACGCATGAATCAGGTGGTCGGTGAGTTCGGCCTGGAGGGGCTCACGGAGGCGCAGAAGCAGGAAATTTTGCATCTGTGGCTCAAGATCGATCCCTGGCCCGACGCGGTCGAGGGGCTGACCCGGCTGGCCAAGAAATACACCCTGGTGACCTTGTCCAACGGGTCCTTCGCCTGGCTGACGGCCATCGCCAAGCACGGCGGCCTGCCGTTCGACGCGATCCTGACGGCGGAAAACGCCCAGGTCTACAAGCCGCATCCCCGCGCCTATCTGACGGCCATTGAACTGATGGGCATGAAGGCGACGCCGGAGCAGTGCATGCTGACGGCCTGCCACAACTATGACCTGGCGGCCGCGCGCAGCCACGGCATGAAGACGGCCTTCCTGCCCAGGAAGGAATACGGCCCCGATCAGGAGGCCGATCAGGCGGCGGAAAGTGATTGGGAGGTCGTCACCAAGGACCTCGTCGGCGTTGCCGAGGCAATGGGTTGCTAGACTCCCTGGGGGCAGGGGCCGGTTGACGCAAGTCAAAGCCGCCGGCGGAACAATCGGAGATACTGGGCTTCATCGCGTCACGCCTGAAGGAGGCCCTCCCATGACCAATGAAGCTGCAACGGAATTTTCTCGAGAAGCCGTCGGCGTATTTGAAACCGCCGACTCGCTGCAGGCCGCGATCGATGAATTGCTGAGTTCCGGATTCAACCGGGCGGAGATCAGTCTTCTCGCGGGCGAAGAGGCCGTTCAGGAAAAGCTGGGGCATATCTACGAAAACGCCGCTGCCGCCGAGGATGACCTCGATGCGCCCCGGGCAGCCTATGTTTCGCCGGAAAGCGTCGGCGATGCGGAAGGCGGCGTGATCGGCATCTTGACCTACATCCCAGCGACCCTGGCGGCAGGCGCGATCGTCGCCTCGGGGGGCACGATCGCCGCCGCCGCTGCCGCGACGGCAATCGCGGGCGGCGCCGGTGCGATGATCGGTGTCCTTCTTGCGGCAGGCATCGGTGAAAGCCACGCCAAGTTTCTGCGCGATCAGATGGAACGCGGCGGCCTGCTGCTATGGGTATTGACCACGACCGAGGAAAAGGAAGCCCGGGCGGTGGAAATCCTCAGCAAGCATTCCGCACATGACGTCCATATTCACGGCATCAGGCAACGCTAACGTCGTGCACGCGGCTTACTTGCCGTATTCGGGAACCACGGTCCGCGCGACCGAGGCATCCAGCGCCTCATAATCGTAATAAGCCAGCGTGTCGTACTGTTCGGCGCGGCTCATCACCTTGTCCATGAAGCCTTCGGTGCCGTCGTGGTCGCGCATATGGCCGTACAGGTCCTGGAACAGCTTGGCCGCCGCGCGGATCGAGGTCGCCGGCCAGATCACGATGTCGAAGCCCATGTCCTGGAACTGCTGACCCGTGAAGAAGGGGGTGCGGCCGTATTCGGTCATGTTGGCCATCTTCTTGCCCGGCACCTTCTTGGCGAATTCCAAATGATCCTCTGCCGAGGGCAGGCCGTCGGGGAAGGTCACGTCGGCGCCGGCTTCGCGGTACAGATTGGCGCGCTTGATGGCAGCATCCAGTCCCTCGACCCCGGCGGCGTCCGTGCGCGCGATGATGACCAGATGCGACGAGGCTGCCTTGGCGGCGGCGATCTTGGCGGCGGCTTCTTGCGGTTCGACCAGGCGCTTGTCGTTCAGATGGCCGCATTTTTTGGGCAGAAGCTGGTCTTCGATATGCACAGCACCTGCGCCGGACAGCTCCAGTTCCTTGACCACGCGCATGGCGTTCAGCACGCCGCCGTAGCCGGTGTCGCCGTCGACGATCAGCGGCAGATCCGTGGTCCGCGACACGCTGCGCACGACGTTGCACATTTCGTCCAGGGTCATGATGCCCAGGTCGGGCAGGCCGAGGGACGCCGTGACGGCGCCGCCGGAGATATACAGCGTTTCAAACCCCGCCTGCTTGGCGATCATGCCGGCGAAGGCGTTGTGCGCGCCGGGCACGCGCAGGATTTCGTCGCGGTCCAAAAGCTCGCGCAGCCGTTCACCCGCAGGGCGTTTGTCGCGTCCGTTGCCTTCAAGCCAGGTCATGGGGATATCCTCCGTCAAATGTGGGCGTCGTTTGTGGCTCATCTGCGCAAACTGTATACAATTTCACGCTGTCATTGGAGCACACTTAACGGTTATTTTGCCGCCGACGCAACGGTGCTTGCGTGCTAGACAGTCGAATATCGACAATCTGACCCTGATACACGCCGCGCAGGAAAGTAGCCCCACTCACCTTTTGAGACGAAATGTTGACCGCCATGACCGACACGATCCTGACCCCCGTTACCGAAAAATCCGCCTGGACTGCCGCCGAGCTGGCCGGCGATCCCAACTGGACCCGGCGCCTGAACGCCGAGGAGTTGAGTGCGCTCGAAACTGTGACCGCCGATCTGGCGGCCCGAGGACTGGGGGCGCAGCAGTTCGGCCCCGAGGATATCGACGCCCCGGAATTGGCGGCATTGGCTGGTTGGGCGGTCGGGGAACTGGAAAACGGGCGCGGCTGCGTGCTGATCAAGGGGCTGGAGATCGCGCGTTACGACCGCCCCCGGATCGAGGCCATGTATTGGGCGCTCACGGTTCTGATGGGCCAACCCATGCACCACAATCCGGGCGGTGACGTGATCGGCGAGGTCACGGATAAGGGCCTCGACTACAACGATCCCTTGATCCGCGGCTACAAGACGCGTCAGAAACTGTATTTCCATTGCGACGGCCTGGATCTGGTCAGCCTGCTTTGCCTGCAACCCTCCATGTCCGGCGGGGAAAGCCAGATCGCGTCAAGCATGGCGGTATACAATGAAATTTTGATGAGCCGCCCGGAATACCTGCCGGTGCTGTACGAAGGTTTTCACTTCAACCTGCGGGGCGAGGGCGAGGCCGGGGAAACCCATCCTGTCACCCGCCACAAGGTGCCCGTCTACAGCTGGTGCGACGGGCGGCTGAGTTGCCGTTACCTGCGCAAGGCGATCATCGAGGGCCAGGAATTCATCGGCGAGCCGATTTCCGACCTTGCCCGAGAGGCGCTCGATTACATGCAGGAACTCTGCGTCAGCGACCGGTTCCGCTACGACATGACGTTCGAGACGGGCGACATTCAGATTCTCAACAATTATGTGACCCTGCATTCCCGTGCCGCCTTCGAGGACTGGCCCGACGGCACGCGCAAACGCAACCTGCTGCGCATCTGGTTCAACGCGCACGACGGGCGCAAGCTCGATCCCAAGTTTGCCGATCACTACAACATGGGCCCCCGCATGCCCATGCGTCTGAAGGGCGCGCGCGCGGCCTGAACGGCCAATTGAATTACTGAAAAGTCTGTCGTGAAAAGAAACGGGAAGGGATCAGCCCTTCTTGCCGGCCGCCTTGCGCTTGGCGGCGGGGATCGGCGACGCCTTGGTCACCCGGTTCCGCCCGCCGTGCTTGGAATGGTAAAGCGCGGCGTCGGCACGGCCCAGCGTGCCTTCGATGGTCTGATCTGCGTCTTCCGCCTCGGCTATGCCGATGGATACGGTGACGTCGATTGGGCCGGCGATGGTATCGAACGGCGCATCGGCGATGACGGCGCGCAAGCGTTCGGCCACGGTCATGGTGGCCTCGGCATCGGCACCGGGCAGCAGAATGGCGAATTCCTCGCCACCCAGGCGGCCCAAGGTGTCGAACGGCCGGCGGCCATGCTGCCAGCGCCGGACGGCTTCCTTCAGCACGTCGTCGCCGGCTTGGTGGCCGTGGGTATCATTGACCAATTTGAAATGGTCCAGGTCCAAAAGGACCACGGAAAACGGCACCCGGTGCCGGCGCAAGCGATGGACTTCCAGTTCCGCCCGCTCCATGAAATGGCGGCGGTTCTTGGCACCGGTCAGGTCGTCGGTCGTGGCGAGGTTCAGCAGTTCCTGTTCGCGCAGGACGTCTTCGGTCACGTTGCGCTGGATGGCGGCGATATGGGTGATTTCCCCATCGCTGCCGAACAGCGGCATGATGTTCACATCGACCCAATAGCTTGTGCCGTCCTTGGCGTATTGCTGCAGGCGGGTGCGCATGTGGCGCCCGGCCTTGACCGCGTCCTCGACCTTCGCGCGGGCTTCCGGGTCCGTATCGGGACCATCAAGGAACCAGGGGGCTTTGCCGATCGCTTCCTTGTCCGAATAACCGGACAGGCGGCAGAAGGCCGCATTCACGTACGTGATCTTCGGTTTGCTCGATTTGCCTTTGGCAGCCTTGGCAACGATGACTGCATCGTTCGCCTTGGCGACGATATCGGAAAAGGAAAATCCTGTGTCGATCGGCATGGGAGTTCTCAGCCTAGCCCCAATGGGGTGATTATTGGTCTTTTGGCACCGTTGCCGGGCGCAATATGTGCATCAACCATAGCATAAACGCCAGAGCTTATGTGAACCTGACGCAGGCTCGTGTGATTTTAAGGACTTGCCGCCCGACCCCTGGTCGGGCCATATCCTGGCCCTAACACTGCCGGTATCACCGGACATCAAGAAACGAAGGGAAACGAAACATGACCCGCATCGCCATCCTGGACGACTACCAGAACGTGGCCCTGGAGCTTGCCGATTGGGCCAGCCTGGGCCCCAACGTGGAGGTCGTCTCCTTCAATGAATTCCTGCAGACCGACGAAGACCGTGTCTCCAAGGCCCTGGCGGGTTTCGACTTCGTCGTCGGCATGCGCGAGCGCACCCGCTTTCCGGCGTCGCAGCTGGAAAAGCTGCCGGACCTGAAGATGATGGTGACCACGGGCATGCGTAACCTAGCCTGGGACATGAAAAAGGCGCGTGCCATGGGCATCACCGTCTGCGGCACGGCGATTCTGCCCTATCCGGCGTTCGAACAGACCTGGGCCCTGATTTTCGCCGTGACCAAGGAAATTCCCAAGGAAGACCGCTGCATGAAGGCCGGCGGCTGGCAGGAGAGCTTCCCGGTGGGGCTCCGCGGCAAGACGCTCGGCGTCATCGGCTTGGGCAAACTGGGCGCACAATCGGCGGCACTCGGCACGGCACTCGGCATGAAGGTCGTCGCCTGGTCGGAAAACCTGACCGACGAACGGGCGGCCGAATGCAATGCGACCCGCGTTTCCAAGGAAGACCTGTTCAAGCAATCCGACGTGGTGACCATCCATGTCCTGCTGTCGGAGCGGACCACGGGTCTTGTCGGCGCGGATGAACTGGCGCTGATGAAGCCCTCTGCCTACATCGTCAACACCTCGCGCGGGCCGATCATTGACGAGACGGCATTGATTGCGGCGCTCAAGGCGAACAAGATCAAAGGTGCGGGTATCGACGTTTATGATGTCGAGCCACTGCCCACCGACCATGCCTTGCGTAAGCTCGACAACGCCGTGCTGACCGGGCACACGGGCTACGTGATCCGGGAAAATTACGAAGTGATGTACCCGGAAGCCGTGGAATGCATCAAATCCTGGATGGCCGGTTCGCCGGTCCGGGTTCTGAACGCCGAAGATTGAGACACAAGAAGACCACGCCATGAACGATGATATTATCCGCCTGGAACGCAAGGGCGCCATCGCGACCCTGACCATCAACAACCCGGAAAAGCGCAATGCCATGAACCTGGACGCCTGGCGGCGGCTGGTCGAGGTCACGGCGGAACTGGAAGCTGACGACGATCTGCGCTGCGTGTTGGTCACGGGCATGGGCGATCATTTCGCCGCGGGGGCGGATATCTCCGAATTCCCGGAAAAGCGCATGAGTGCTGATCAGGCCGAAATCTACGGCAAGGTCGTCGCTGACGCGCTGCATGCGTTCTCAAACTTGAAACATCCGACCATCGCCGTGATCCGCGGCGCCTGCACCGGCGGCGGGTTCGAGATCGCCTGCTGCTGCGACATGCGCCTGGCCGCCGAAGGGTCGCGTTTCGGGATCCCCATCAACCGTCTGGGCCATGCCTTCGCCTATCCGGAAATGGCGGCGGCGCTGGCCGTGGTGTCGGCGGCGGTCATCATGGAACTACTGCTGGAAGGCCGGATTTTGGAGGCCGACGAGGCTTATGCCAAAGGGCTGGTGACCCGGGTCGTGCCGGCGGACCAGTTGGACGACGAGGCCGAGACGGTCGCCTGGCGCGTTGCCCAAGGCGCACCTTTGGCCGCACGCGGATCGAAAAAGATCCTGCGCCGCCTGCTGCAGCCCGCGCAGATCGGCCCGGAAGAACTGAAATCAAGCTATGCGCTGTGCGATTCCGAAGATTACAAGGAAGGCGTGCGTGCCTTTCTGGCCAAGGAAAAGCCGGCCTTCAAGGCTCGCTGACCTGCGTACTGCGGAAAGTGGCCCCGATCCCGAATTTCTCGCATTCCAGGGAGGATGCCGGGGCAGGAATTAGGCCTTGCATCGTCTAGGCCGTCGGGCATTATCGAGCCATCAAAGTCTTAAGATTTAAGAACGAGAGGCCGGGGACCGGCGCGAGGAGGGATCAACCCTTCCCATCAGGTTCACCACACCGGTCCGGTTAGGCGCGTAAAAAATTGCATTGAAGCAAACCCTAACCCAACGACGGGGAGTGTCATGTTCAAGTTCTTACGCCGGCAGGCCGTGCCGGCATTCTCGCTTGCGGCCGTTCTTCTGACAATTTTCACGCCCGACGCGGCCTTTGCCGCCGATCAGCTTAATTCCGGCGACACGGCCTGGATCATCACGGCAACAGCCCTGGTCCTGTTCATGACCCTGCCGGGGTTGGCTCTGTTCTATGGCGGCCTAGTGCGGTCACGTAACGTGCTGAGCGTGCTCATGCATTGCGTCGCGATCGCCTGTTTGATGAGCGTGTTGTGGCTGATCATCGGCTACAGCCTGTCGTTTACGGACGGTGCCGGGGCCAACGACCTAATCGGTGGTTTGTCCCGCATGTTCCTGGCCGGCGTCGGCACGGAAGCATTGTCGGGCACGATTCCTGAAAACGTGTTCTTCTCGTTCCAGATGACCTTCGCGATCATCACGCCGGCGCTCATGGTCGGCGCCTATGTGGAGCGCATCAAGTTCTCCGCCGTGCTGATCCTGTCGTCGCTGTGGCTGATCGTCGTCTACGCGCCGGTGACCCATTGGGTCTGGGGCGGCGGCTGGCTCGCCCAGATGGGCGTCATGGATTTCGCCGGTGGTTTGGTCGTGCACGCCACGGCGGGCATTTCGTCGCTGGTCATCGTCAAGGCGCTGGGGGCGCGCCACGGGTTCCCGAACGACGTTTCGCCGCCGCACAACCCGGGCATGGTCGCCATGGGGGCCTGCATGCTGTGGGTCGGCTGGTTCGGCTTCAACGGCGGCTCGGCCTTGGCAGCCAACGGGTCGGCCGGCATGGCGTTGACGGTCACCCATATCGCCGCCGCCACGGCGTCGCTGGTGTGGATGCTGATTGAATGGAAGAAGTACGGCAAGCCGTCCTTGGTCGGTTTGGTCACCGGCACCATCGCGGGATTGGCCACGATCACCCCGGCGTCGGGTTTCGTCGGCCCCATCGGCGCCTTGATCATCGGCGTCGCCGCCGGGCTTGTCTGCTTCAAGATGGTGCAGATCGTGAAGACGGCTTGGAAGTTGGATGACTCCCTCGACGTGTTCGCGGTTCATGGCGTTGGCGGCTCTCTCGGCACCATCCTGGTCGCGTTCCTCTGCGCGCCCATGTTCGGCGGCCTCGGCCTGCCCGAGGGCAAGACCATGATGGACGCGCTTGGCGTGCAGGCGTTGGGGCTGGCTGCCACGGTGGCGTGGTCGGCCATTGCCACCTTCATCCTGGTCAAGATCACGGCCGGGCTGACCGGCGGCATCCGCGTGCGCGAGGACGACGAATTGGAAGGCCTGGACATCACCAACCACGGTGAGACCGCGTACAGGCTCGACTGACGTGCTATAAAGGGCGGAGCAGCGGTGCTCCGCCCGCAAGCCGGGAAAAACGGCAAACGCAAAGATATTAGGAGAGGCAAACATGAAGTTCGTCATGGCGGTGATCAAACCGCACAAGCTGGACGCCGTCCGCGAGGCGCTCGGCGCCGCCGGCGTCGAGGGAATGACCGTTTCGGAAGTGAAGGGTTATGGCCGCCAACGCGGACAGACCGAAATCTACCGGGGCGCGGAATACCAGGTCCATTTCCTGCCCAAGGTGAAGATCGAGATCGCCGTGGCCGACGACAAGGCGGCCGAGGTGGTCGAGGCCATCAAGGGGGCCGCCAACACCGGCAAGATCGGCGACGGCAAGGTCTTCGTCTATGACCTGGAAAGTGCCGTGCGCATCCGCACCGGCGAACAGGACAACGACGCGCTCTAGAATCTAAATCCGGCGCGCCCGGGCGCGTCCAGGCCGGGGAGGGCCCATAATGCCCCGTTTCGCTGCCAACGTCGGTTGGATGGCTCAGGAAGTCCCCATGCTGGAGCGTTTCCAGTTGGTCCGCGACCTGGGGTTTACCGCCGTCGAATGCCCGCTGCTCTACGGCCACGACGCCCATGCGATGGCCGATGCCTGCAAGGCGGCGGGGATCGAGTTCCTGATGTTCAATTCGCCCCCCGGCAAGCACGACGGCGAATACGGCATCGCCGGGCTGTCGGGCCGCAAGGGTGAATTCCAGGACACCATCGGCAAGGCCGTCGATTACGCCAAGGCCCTGGGCACGACCTATCTGCATGTCCTGGCCGGATGGCAATCGGGTGATTGGGATCGGAACGCGGGCTTCGATGTGTTCATCGACAATTTGAAATGGGCCTGCCCGGTGCTGGCCGAGGCCGGGCTGAGCGCCCTGATCGAGCCCATCAACACCATCGCCCGGCCGGGCTATCTGGTGCAGACGACGAAAGAGGCGCAGCGTGTGGTCGATGCCGTGAAGGCGGCGGGCTCCAGCAACATCGGCATCCAGTATGATTTCCACAATGCCCAGATCATGGAGGGCGACCTGGCGCGCACCTTCGAGGCGCACCTGCCGTCGATCCTGCATGTACAGATTGCCGGTAACCCGGGCCGCACCCCGCCGGACGAGGGCGAAATCAACTATCCCTTCGTGTTCGACCTGTGCGACCGCCTGGGTTTTAATGGCTGGCTCGGCTGCGAATATGCCCCCCACGACAAGGCCAAGCCGGGGGCGACCAAGGCGTCGTTGAAATGGGCCAAGGAGTTCGGGCTGGGTTAGCGGCTTTTCCGACGCTCGTTTTGCGGGTACAATCCGCCTGTTGATAAGTCGGAGACAGGCATGGCTGACGACAACATCGTCCTTGAGCATTTGCGGGCGATCCGATCAACCCTCGATACCCTGGTCACTGGGCAGCGGGAGTTGACCGGGCGTGTGGGTATGATGGAAACGCAATACGCTAATCTGTCCAACCGCATCGACCGTATTGCTGACGATGTGTCACTAATCAAGCGTCGCCTTGATCTCTCTGACGTGCCAGCCGAGTAAGTTATTCTATCCGTGGAAACGCTTTTCATCGCGACCCTGCCGATAGTTGGTGTGGTTGTTGGTGCGTTGTTGCAGTTTTGGCTGTCACGCCATCAGCGACGTAAAGACACGTTGGCCGAAATGCAGACACGCGCTTATGTCGATTATCTGCGGGCCGTTGCTGACAGTGCACAGGCGACACGGCGAAATGGTCCAGACAGTTCGGAACTTTTCGCCAGGGCAGCGGATGCGAAAACGCGGATCTGCATCTATGGCGATCGAGCAGTCGTTATCGCGCTCAGCGATTTTGAAGCTGCGGGTGCAAAACTGATAACGGAAGAAGGATTTAACGCATTTCTTAATCTGGTGTCAGAAATGCGGGTTCAAGCGCTCAATGAGAGCGATGGTGGGTTGCGCGAGAAGCTATCGCCAATATTGTTCGGGCCGCGATAATAGAGTATCGAATTCACCCTTTAAATTCCTTCCCCGCGATAAGATTGGCCAGCTCGCTGGCCCCTGGGGCCAAGGTTTGGCCACGCAGGGTGATGATGCCGATGCGCCGGGTCAGTTGCGGATGCTTGATGCGGGCCGACCAATAGGCCCCGTCCTTCGACGGCAGGACCGCCGTTTCCGGTAGGATCGCCACGCCCAGGCCCTGTTCCGCCATGGAAATCAAAGTCTGATGGTGCAGCATTTCGAAATGCGGCACCAGGGTCAGTCCGGCGGATTGGAACGCGCCTTCGACCTGGATGCGGGTGCGCGACGGCAGCGGCAGGGCCAGGATTGTTTCGTCCGCGAGGGCGTTCAGGGGAATGTCCGTCCGCCCCGCAAGCGGATGGTCCGCCGCGACGACGGCGCAATAGCCGTCGGTCAGGAACTGGCGAAATTCGAATTCACGGGGCACCTTTTCCACGGGTCCGATGGCGAAATCGGCGTCGCCCCGGCGCAAGATGTCCAGCATATCCGTGGCATAGGCCTCGCGTACGTGGACTGTGATGTTGGGATTGCGGCCCTGGAACCGGGCCAGGATGGCGGGCAGTCGCGTCGCGGCGAAGCTGGGAGCTGAGGTCAGCAGCACGCGGCCCCGGCCCATGGCGGCTTCGTCGTGAAAGATGCGGACGATGTCCTCCAGCCCTTCGAGCACGCGGCCCGCGCGGCGGTACAGGTTCTCCCCGGCCTCCGTCATGCGCACCGTCCGCGTCGTGCGGTGGAACAGGGGCACGCCCAAATGGGCTTCCAGCAGCTTGATATGGGCGGTCACGGCCGATTGGCTCAGGTTGAGGCGTTCCGACGCTCGGCGAAAGCCGTTCTGTTCCGCCACGGCGACGAAAATCTCCAACTGTTTCAGGGTCATCGGCAGCATGACGATTGATCTCTTATCCAGATTAATAATGCATATATTGCTATTAGCCCTATCACAAATCTTGTGGTGTAGTCGCCTTTCGAAATGGTAACCGCGCCGGAAACAGGCGCGGTATTAACGCATGGAGGAGACCGAACGATGACGGGCACTACCCGCCAATTGGCTGAATTCGCCGCCGGCCTGACCTATGACAAGTTGCCGGCCGAAATCGCGGCCCGCACCAAGCTTCTGATCCTGGATGTCGCCGGCATCATGGTGCGCGCCCGCCACGACGCGGAAAGCACGGCCAGTCTGGTCAGCGCGGTCGAACGCCTGGGCCAGGTCGCGGGCAATTGCTCGGTGCTCGGCGACGGGCGCGGCTACACGCCGATGGCGGCGGCCCTGGTCAACGGCTCTCTGGCTCATTCCCTGGATTTCGACGACACCCATGCGGAAGCCTCGCTGCATTCCTCGGCACCCATCGTGCCGGCGGTTCTGGCGGCGGCGGAAATGACCGATGCGTCCGGCAGGGATGTCATCACCGCCTGCGTCGTCGGCTATGAAATTCAGATCCGCCTGGCCAAGGCCCTGGTGCCGACCGCCCATTACGACCGCGGCTATCACCCCACGGCGACCACCGGCGTGATGGCGGCGGCGGCGGCGGCGGGCAAGGTTTTGGGCCTCGACGCCGATGGCATCGAAAGCGCACTTGGCATCGCGCTGTCCCAAGCGGCGGGCTCCATGCAGTTCCTGGCCGACGGCGCCTGGACCAAACGCTCCCACGTCGGGCAGGCGGCGCAGAATGGCCTGACCTGCGCCACCCTGGCGGCGGAGGGCTTCAAGGGCCCGAAGGAAGCCATCGAGGGCAAATGGGGCTTCCTGCATTCCCTGTCGCCCAAGGCCGACCTGGACAAGGCGGCGGCGAACCTGGGCGCGTATTGGGAGACCATGGCGCTTGGCGTGAAACCTTATCCCAGCTGCCGCTACACCCATGCGGCCATGGACGCCATCCGCCAACTGGCCGGTGAACACGGTATTTCCGCCGACAACGTGGACAGTGCGACCATCGGCGTGCCGGAAACGGGCTGGAAGATCGTCGGTAATTCGGATGCGGAAAAGCAAAATCCGAAATCCATCGTCGACGGGCAGTTCTCCATGCCGTTCTGCGCCGCCGTGGTGCTGCGCACGGGCAACATGGTGTGGGACGACTACAAGACCCACCTGAGCGACGCCGACACCCTGGCCCTGGCCAAGCGCGTTTCCACGGTCGTCGATCCGGATGCCGAGGCCGCCTTCCCCGACAACATGGCGGGCAAGGCGACGATCCGCATGAAGTCGGGCGAAGTCTATGAGCGCTTCGTCGAAATCCCCAAGGGCGAGCCCGCCAACTTCATGAACCAGGCCGAATTCCGTGCCAAGTTCGACGGCCTGTGCGCGCCCTATCTGTCCGAGGCGGGCATGGAGCGGTTCTCATGCGCCCTGTTGAACCTGGAGGAAGCGAACAGCCTGCGTTCGGTCCTCGCCCTTAGCCACGGAGACGCCTGATCCATGGTTGCCGAAGCAAAACAAGTCGGACCCAACCGATACCGCGAGTCCTATGGCCGCTATCTTGAGGATTTCAAGGTCGGCGACATTTACGAACACCGTCCCGGGCGCAGCATTACGGAAAGTGACAACACCTGGTTCACCCTGCTGACCATGAACCAGCACCCGCTGCATTTCGACAACGAATACGCCGCCAAGAGCGAGTTCGGAAAGCCGCTGGTCAATTCCTGCCTGACGCTGTCGATCGTCGCGGGAATGAGCGTGTCCGACGTCAGTCAGAAAGCCATCGGCAATCTGGGCTGGACCGACATCAAGATGCCGGCCCCGGTATTCGTCGGCGACACGCTCTATGCGGAAAGCGAGGTGTTGGCGATCCGCGAAAGCAAGTCGCGCCCGACCCAGGGCATCGTCACCATCCGCACCACGGCGACCAAGCAGGATGGCAAGGTCGTCATGAGCTTCGAGCGCACCATGCTGATCCCCAAGCGTGGCCACGCGGTCGACGACAAAGCAAACTACTAGTAGGAAGTGATGACCATGGCCCCCGACGCGGCATCTGCCCAGGACCTGAGCGAAGAAGAACGCATCATCTTCGACTCCGTCGATAAGTTCATCGAACAGGACGTGCGGCCCCATGCCCACAAGCTGGAAGCGGCGGACGAATACCCCCGCGACATCGCCGACAAGCTGGCGGAAATGGGCCTGATGGGCGCCACCATCGGTGAGGAATACGGCGGCCTGGGCCTGTCGGCTTCGACCTATTCCAAGATCGTCGAAAGAGTGTCGTCGTGCTGGATGTCCGTGTCGGGGATCTTCAATTCGCACCTGATCGCCGCCGCGGCGGTCGAACGCTTTGGGACCGAGGATCAGAAGCGCTATTGGTTGCCCAAGATGGCGTCCGGCGAAATGCGGGGCGGCATCGCCCTGACCGAACCGGACTGCGGCACCGACCTGCAGGCCGTGCGCACGACGGCGAAGAAGGACGGCAACGAATACGTCCTTAACGGCAACAAGATGTGGATCACCAACTGCATCGAAGGAAATTTCCTGGCCGTGCTGGCCAAGACCGACCCGGAGACCGAGCCCAAGCACAAGGGCATGAGCCTGATCCTGGTCGAGAAGGATGCCGGTTACAAAACGTCCAAGCTGCACAAGCTCGGTTACAAGGGCATCGACACGGGCGAGGTCGTGTTCGACAACACCCGCGTGCCCCTGACCAACCTAATCGGCCCGGACGAGGGCCGGGGGTTACAGCAGATTCTGGGCGGGCTGGAACTGGGCCGCATCAACGTCGCCGCGCGCGGCGTCGGGGTCGCCCGGGCGGCCCTCAACGACGCCGTCGCCTATGCCCTGGACCGCAAGACCTTCGGCAAGCCCATCGCCGAACATCAGTCGATCCAGATCAAGTTGGCGGATATGGCGACGCGGGTTGAGGCCGCGCGTTTGCTGGTCGACAGCGCAGCCCGCGCCTATGACAAGGGACAGCGCTGCGACATGGAAGCCGGCATGGCCAAGCTGTTCGCCACCGAAGCGGCGCTGGAAAACGCCATTGAGGCCATGCGCATTCACGGTGCCTACGGCTATTCCAAGGAATACAACGTGGAACGCTATTTCCGCGACGCGCCCCTGCTGTGCATCGGCGAGGGGACCAACGAATTGCAGCGCATCATCATCGCTCGGCAACTGACAGAACGAGCACAAGGATGAGCGGCCTGCCGCTTGACGGCGTGCGCATCCTCGCCGTCGAACAATACGGCGCCGGCCCTTTCGGCACGCAGTTCCTGGCTGACCAGGGGGCGGAGGTCATCAAGATCGAGGCACCGGGAGAAGGCGATTACGCCCGCGCCCTGGGCCCGCATTTCTTCGAGAACGGTGACAGCCAGTTCTTTCATTCCTTCAACCGCAACAAGAAGAGCCTCAGCCTCGATCTCAAGAAACCCGAGGGCATGGCCGTGTTCCTGGATTTGGTGAAGACCGCCGATGCGGTGGCCAGCAATTCGCGGGGTGACGTGGCGGAACGGTTGGGCATCACCTATGAGCATCTGAAGGTGGCAAACCCCAAGATCGTCTGCGCCCATCTATCGGCCTATGGGCGCACGGGATCGCGCGCTGCCTGGCCGGGCTTCGATTTCCTGATGCAGGCCGAAGCCGGGCATTTCTCCGTCACCGGCGAGCCGGGCAGCCCGCCGACCCGCATGGGCCTGTCCGTGGTCGATCTGGCGACGGGGCTGGCGCTGGCCTTTGCCGTCTCGTCCGGGATCGTCAGCGCGCGTGCCACGGGCAAGGGCCAGGACCTGGATACCTCCCTGTTCCACATGGCGCATATGCTGAACGTCTATACGTCCACCTGGTATCTGAATTCGGGCCATGTGCAGGGGCGCACGGCGCGCTCCGGCCATGCGTCGCTGGTGCCGTGCCAGTTGTACCGAACGCGGGACGGCTGGATCTACATCATGTGCAACAAGGAAAAATTCTGGCCGGCCCTGTGCAAGGCCATCGGCGAGCCCGACTGGGGATCCGATCCCCGCTTCAAGACCTTTAAGGAACGCCTCGCCAACCGAGAACTGGTCCAGGAACTGCTGGACGAACGGTTGAGCGAGCGCACCACGGCGGACTGGCTGGACGCCTTTTCCGGCGCCGTGCCGTCGTCGCCGGTCTACGATCTGGCCCAGGCGCTGGACAACCCTTTCGTCGCCGAACAGGGTATCATCCAGGAATTGGACCTTGAGGGCCACGGCCCGATCCGCATGATCGACACGCCCGTGCGCTCGGCCACCCCGACGCCGGCCCGCCCGGCCTCGCCGCTGGGCGAAGATACGGAGAAAATCCTCTCCGACCTGGGTTATGATAAAAACCGGCTCGCCCAACTGCGCAAGGCAAGAGTAATTTAATGGTTTTATAACATTCAATTTATATTAGAATTTCCTATCTTGAGTTTTTTGAGGGCGGGAAATTGGTTGATATAGATATTCTGATCCCATTCATTGTCCTGGCGAGCATCTATGCCATCCATGGGTTGATGGCGATTGCGAAAGTTTACCGAAACAACATTCAGGCGCCGGTTGTGGAAGAAGGGCAGTCAGTCCCTACGCAATCTCCAGATTTTGAACCTTGGCCATTCATTTTGATCATCTTTATTTTGCCGATCGGTTTTTCGATGTTGCCTGTGGCGATTGTCGATTACGAGGTGTTTATGCCATCCGGTGAAGTTGTTCGAGGTAATTTATTTGAGATACTTTCTGTCGTGGCGATAAATATTTTAATTGTTCTTGTTACTGTTGAGTTTTCTTTTATTTATAATTATTTCACTAGTAGAGATGTTTGGCTTGGAAACGTTTTGGTGTCGCTTGGTTTAGATCTTTTGTCATTGGTGTTTGTCTGCCTTAAGATGTCGATAATATTCTCTGGGAATTCTGCTGAAGTGCGTGTTTCTGAAGGGGCTATCGTGTCGCTGGTTTTCTTGACGCTGGCGGCCGCACTTTCGACTATCTTGGTGGTGTCATTAGCTAAGAGGATGCATGGCAACTAATTTTCGAATTGGCGAGCAAAGTGACATCAAGGATCTCAAGCTGCAAATAGAGAGCCTAGAGAATCGCTGTGCCAGAATCGAAGAGATGCTGTCCAGAATCGAACAGAAAATTTCTCAAAAAAACGAATCTCAAATACGTAATTTTGATAGTGATTTTGGCTTGGGTATTTCGCGAGCAATGGAATATTACGCAAGAAAATCAGAAATGCTTAGTAGGATGACAATGTTTATGTCTTCTCTGGCGTTTATTGCGGTGTTTGCCTTGATGTTTGTAAAGTTTTTCGATCAAAATTTATTGGAATGACCCTTAAATACTGAATGCTAAAAATTTTATTATAAGTTTCACGATTACTTATAGCGTGCTTTTCTTTGCGTGCAGTCCATTACTCAACCAGACTCGACGTTGAATGCAGTTTCTCATTCTGCGCGAAAATAAAATTCGGCTCGCCCAACTACGCAAAGCAAGGGTAATCTAGCGGCAGAAGGGGGGCATTGCTTTTAATAAAAATGCCATTGGGAGGATGCCACCTTGGGCCAAACGATAAGTGAAAAGATCCTCGCCCGTGCTTCGGGCGAGGAAACGGTGAAGCCTGGCGATATTGTGACCTGCAATGTCGATCTGGCCATGGTCCATGATTCGTCGGGGCCGCGCACATCCGGGAAAAAGCTGGATGAGCTGGGCGTACCCGTCTGGGACATGGACAAGCTGGTCGTGATCGCCGACCACTATGTCAATCTTGATACGCCGGAAAGCAAGAACGTCCAGGACATCTGCGATGCCTGGTGCGAAGCCCACAAGGTCAAGCACTTCATCCGCAACCAGGGCATCTGCCACATCGTCCTGCCCCAGGAAGGCCATATCCGCCCGGGCATGTTCTGTGTCGGCGCCGACAGCCATTCGACCACCGCCGGCGCCTTCGGCGCCTTCATGGTCGGCGTCGGGGCGACGGAAATCACCGGCGTCATGGCGACGGGCGACATCTGGGTCCGTGTGCCGGAAAACGTGCGCATGGAAGTGACCGGAGCGTTGAATCCGGGCGTCGCCGCCAAGGACGTGATCCTGAAAATCTGCGGCGATCATGGCATCATGGGCTTCGGCTATCAGGTCGTGGAATTTTGTGGTGACGGCGTTGCCGCGATGTCCGCCCAGGACCGCATGACCCTGACCAACATGGCGGCCGAAATCGGCGCCAAGACCGGCATCATCGCCCCCGACGCCAAGACCATGGAACTGCTTAAGGCCTGGGGTATCAGCGGCGTGAATGCGGATGACTGGCAGTCCGACGCCGATGCCGTCTATGCCAAGCGCATCACCGTCAATGGCGACACCCTGGCGCCGCAGGTCGCGGCCCCCTCCAGCCCGGAAAACGCCGACGATGTCGGCAACTACCCGAACGTCAAGCTGGATCAGGCCTATCTCGGCGCCTGCACGGGCGCCAAGCTGGAAGACATGCGCATGGCGGCCCAGGTCCTGAAGGGCAAGAAGGTCGCCGCCGGCACGCGGTTCCTGGTCGCGCCCTCGACCATCAAGATGCGCGAACTGGCCGCCGCCGAAGGCACGCTTCAGATCCTCGAGGATGCGGGCGGCATTATTTTGCCGTCCGGCTGCGGCGGCTGCATCGGGCTGGGTGACGCGCGTTTGGCCGAGGATGCCGTGGGCATCTCGTCGACCAACCGCAATTTCGTCGGTCGGGCCGGGCCCAAGTCGTCGAAGCTCTATCTGGCGTCGCCCTATACGGTGGCGGCATCCGCCGTTGCCGGGCAGATCGCCGATCCCCGTGACATGCTCTGATCAGAAGGACCTGCAAGATGATACATAAAGGCAAGGCCTGGAAATTCGGGGCCAATATCGACACCGACCTGCTGGCCCCCATTTCGGCATTGACCAGCGCAAAGCCGGAAGAGGCCTATACCGAATGCCTGAAGGACGTCGACCCGACCTTCTCCGCCAACTGCAAGGAAGGCGACGTCTTCGTCGCCGACGAAAACCTGGGCATCGGATCATCCCGCGAATGGGCGCCGCAATACATGCGGTCCTGCGGGATCCGCGTGATCCTGGCGAAATCCTTCGCCCGCATCTTCTACCGCAACTGCTTCAATCTGGCCGTGCCGGCCCTGGTCTGTGCCGAAACCGACAAGATCGCGACCGACGATCAGTTGGAGATCGACATGGAAAAGGGCGAGGTCCGCAACCTGACCAAGGGCGAAACCTACAAATGCGACACGGTGCCGGCGCACCTGATGCAGATCGTCGCCGACGGCGGGTTGATGCCGCACCTGAAAAAGAAATTCAAGAAAGCGAGCTAAGTAAGAATGACCGAAGTAACTTTGTTGGAAGCCGAGGACGTCCGCGACCGCATTTTGTCCGGCGAGGAAGTCGCGATCCTGGATGTGCGCGAATGGGGGGTGTTCGGTGACGGTCACATGCTGTTCGCCGTCAACTGCCCGCTCAGCCATCTGGAAACCCGCATTGACGATTTCGTGCCCAGGAAGGACACGCCCGTCGTGCTGTGTTCCGAAGGCAAGGCCGACAAGCATTTGGTCGATCTGGGCGCGGAACGCCTGATCGCCTGGGGCTATACGGATGTGAATATCCTCGGCGGCGGGCTCGACGCCTGGGATCAGGCCGGGTTCGAAGTGTTTTCCGGCGTCAACGTGCCGTCCAAGGCGTTCGGCGAGTTCGTCGAACATACCTATGACACGCCGCGCATCCCGCCCGAGGAAGTGAAGGCGATGATGGATCGGGGCGAGAACATGGTGGTTCTCGATTCCCGCCCCATGTCCGAATATCACAAGATGAACATCCCCATGGGCGTCGACTGTCCGGGGGCGGAATTGGCCTATCGGGTCCACGATCTGGCGCCCGATCCCAGCACCACCGTGGTGGTCAACTGCGCCGGGCGCACGCGCTCCATCATCGGCGCGCAGTCGTTGATCAACGCGGGCATTCCCAACAAGGTCGTGGCCCTGGAAAACGGCACCATGGGCTGGCATTTGGCGGGTTTTCAACTGGAATACGGCAACGACCGGAAGTTTCCCGACCAACTTTCCGAAGAGGCCCAGGCCAAGGCCAAGGCCGTGCGCGAGCGGGTCGCCAAGCGGTTCGGTGTGCCGACCTGCGACCATGATCAACTTGCCGCCTGGCGGGCCGAGGCGGGACGCACGACCTACGTTCTCGACGTCCGCAATCCGGAAGAATTCACCGGCGGGCATCTGGAAGGCAGCCGTCATGCGCCCGGTGGGCAGTTGGTTCAGGCTTGGGACCGCTACGTCGCGGTGCTGGGGGCGCGGATCGTGCTCGTCTGTGACGACGGCGTGCGCGCGACCATGACAGCAAGCTGGCTGGTCCAGATGGGCTGGCCCGAGGTCTATGTGCTGGAAAATGCCCTCGACGGGCAGCCTTTGGTGCGCGGTGCTCATAAACCGAAAATCTACGGTCTCGACGCCGCTGCCGCCGAAACGGTCACGGTGGAAGGGCTGGAACGCATGATCGCCGACAAGGTCTGCGTCATCATCGATTTGGCCGACAGTCTGACCTATCGCGACGGGCACATCCCGGACGCTTGGTTCGCCGTGCGCGCGCGCCTGAAGGACAGCATCAAGAAGATTCCCGATGCGCGGTATACGGTTTTGACCTCGCCCGATGGGGTGCTGGCGCAACTGGCGGCATCTGAACTGCGCGCCATGGGACGGCACGTCGCCGTGCTTGTCGACGGCACGGAAGCTTGGAAAGCGGCCCGCAAGGAGATGCAAACCGGCTTCACCAACATGGCCGACGAAACCAATGACGTCTGGTACCGCCCCTATGACATGGACGATGCCCAGGAAGGGGCCATGAAGCAGTATCTGAGCTGGGAGATCAATCTGGTCAATCAGCTGGATCGCGACGGCACCACCCGGTTCAAAAAATTTCCCCAAGCGTGAAACGCTGGGCAAAACAAAATACACGAAGGAAACACCACGCATGAAATTCATCGTTCTGGAAAACGACGGCATCGGGCCGGAAATCATGGCCGCGACTCTGCCGGTGCTGGAAAAGCTCGACGAACGGTTCGGCCTCAACATCGAACTGGTGCCCATGGTCTCGGGCATGCGGGCCTTGAAGGCCGAGGGCCAGACTATCCCGAAGGCGGTCTATGACGCCTGCGACGCCGCCGATGGCGTGATCCTGGGGCCGGTATCGTCGTTCGAATATCCGTCGGAGGCCGAGGGCGGCGTCAACCCGTCCAAGTCCTTCCGCAAGGTGTTTGACCTGTTCGCCAACATCCGTCCGGCGCGGACCCGGCCGGGCGTGCCCTCGGTGATCAAGCAGATGGACCTGGTCATCGTGCGCGAGAACACCGAAGGCCTTTACGCCGACCGCAACATGTTCATGGGCTCCGGCGAATTCATGCCGACCGAGGACGTGGCCCTTTCCGTGCGCAAGATCACCCGCCAGGGCTGCGAGCGCATCGCCAAACAGGCGTTTGAGATGGCCATGGAACGGCGCAAGAAGGTGACCGCCGTGCACAAGGCCAACGTGTTGCGCATGACCGACGGCCTGTTCCTCAAGACCGTCATGGAGGTGGCCAAGGATTATCCCAGCGTCGAGGTCGAGGAGTTGATCATCGATGCCGCGACCGCCCATCTGGTCAAGCGGCCGCAGGATTTCGACGTCATCGTCACCACCAACGCCTTCGGCGACATCCTGTCGGACCTGTGCTCGGAACTGTCGGGCAGCCTGGGACTGGCCGGGTCCATCAACGCCGGCAAGGGCCATGTGTTCGCCCAGGCCCAGCACGGCTCGGCCCCCGATATCGCCGGCAAGGGTGTCGCCAACCCGACGGCGCTGATGCTGTCCACGGCCATGCTGCTGGAGGAACTGGGCCGCCGCACCTCGCGTAACGACCTGGCACAGGCCTCGGCCTCCATGTTCAAGGCCGTGGAACTGGCGCTCGGCGATCCCGCCAGCCACACGCCCGACCTCGGCGGCAAAAACTCGACGGCGGGCTTCGGCAAGGCCGTACTCGCCGCTCTCGACAAGGAATAGGGGGCCGTCATGGCAGGGGAGGAACGCATCGCCGTCTACGGCGCTGGCGCCGTCGGCGCCTACGTGGGCGGCTACATGACCCGGGACGGACGGGACGTCACCCTGATCGACCCCTGGGAAGAGCACGTGACGCTCATGCGCGAACCCGGGCTGCAACTGTCGGGCCTGACGGAGCCGGAAAACTTCACGGTCAAATGCAATGCCGTGCTCGACCGTGACCTGCCGCCGCCGGGCGATATCGGCCCGTTCGACGTGATCTTCATCTGCGTCAAATCCTTCGACACGGAAGCCGCGGCCAAGCGCATGCATCCCTATCTGGCCGAGGGCGGTTTCATGGTCAGTCTGCAGAACGGCATCAACGAAGGCACCATCGCCGGGGTCGTTGGCCGGGACCGTACCGTCGGCTGCATCGCGTCCTCGATCTCCGTCTCCATGTGGGAGCCGGGGGCCGTGCGCCGCAATGTGAAACTGGGCGGCAAGGAACATGTCGTGTTCCGCGCGGGCGAACTGGACGGCAGCGTGACGCCGCGGGTGGAGAAGGTGTCCGAGATTCTGGCCAGTGTGGATAGCTCGAAAGTGACGACGACCCTGATGGGCGAACGCTGGTCCAAGCTGATCGTCAATTGCATGCGCAATCCGATCTCCGCCGCTTCGGGCATGGCGTCAAACGCCTGTGACACGGACGACCATATCCGCCGCCTCGGCATCCGCATCGGCGCGGAAGCGGTCGCGGTCGCGATGGCCGAAGGCCACCCGCTCGAAAAGCTTCTGGGCATGCCGCCGGAACAGGTGCTGGCGGCCGGGCAGGGGGACGCTGACGCCATGGCGGCCTGCGACACGTCTCTGCTCGACGGGCGGGCCAAACGGTCGGACCAACAGCGCCCCTCCATGGCCCAGGACATGGTCAAGGGCCGGCCGACGGAGATCGACTACCTTAACGGCTTCGTCGTGGCGACGGCCAAGGCCCACGGCATCGCCGTGCCCGCCAACGAAGGCATCGTCGCGGTCATCAAGCGCATCGAGGCGGGCGAGATCGAGCCCAGCCCCGAGGCCCTGGCGGGTATTTGATTCTCATGACGGACCGCTACGCAGCACAAGACCTGACCACCGCCGCCAAAATGCTGTTTGAAAAGGCAGGCGCCGCCGCACCTGTGGCCCAGGCCATGGCCGATATTCTGGTTGAGGCCGATTTGTTGGGTTACGGCACCCATGGTCTGCAATTCGTGCCCGCCTATCTGGCGGCCATGGAAGGGGGCAAGACGACCCCCGACGGCGAGCCGGAAATCATCATCGACAACGGCGCGGCCCTGGTGCTTGACGGCAAGGGGCTGCCCGGGCAATGGGTCATGCTTCGCGCCCTGGACCTGGCGGTCGCCCGGGCCAAGGACACGCCCATGGTTGGGATCGCGATCCGCAATTCGGCGAATATTTCCTGCCTCGCGACCTATGCCCGGCGGGCGGCGCTGAAGGGCTATTTCGCCATCGTCGCGGCCTCGGCCCCCACAACCAAGGCCGTTGCCCCTTTCGGCGGCGCCTCGCCGGTGATCGGCACCAACCCCTTCGCCGTCGGCATGCCGGGCGGAGACCATCCCATTTTGATCGACACCAGTGCTGCCGCCGTCACCAACCGCGCCATCGAACGGGCTAATCGCCTGGGCGAAAAGTTGCCATTTCCGGCCTTGGTCGGTGCCGATGGCCGGTCGAGCGACGATCCGGCGGTTCTCAAGACCGACCCGCCGGGGGCGATCCGTCCCGCCGGCGGCGACGAGGCCGGACACAAGGGCTTTGCCCTGGGATTGTTGGTCGAGGCCCTGACCTCGGGCCTAGCCGGGCTCGGCCGGTCGTCTGACAAACCGCCCGCCGGCAACGCGGCCTACCTGCAATTGATCGACCCCCGGGGCTTCGCCGGTGCGGATGCCTTCACGCAAGAGACCGGCGTGCTCGCCGATCTGTGCCGGGCCGCCGTGCCCTGTGATCCGGCTCAGCCGGTGCGCGTGCCCGGTGACCGCGCCGCCGCCGCCTTCGCGGCACAAAGCGCCCAGGGCGTCGCCCTGCATCCTGAAATCATGGACCGCCTGCGGCCCTTGCTGGAGAAATACGGAATTCCCGTTCCGGCCCCGCTCGCTTAAGCCGAAGGAGAAGGCCGCCGCCGGATGAACAGCACACCGACGGCCCCTGCAAAAGCACTGAGGATCAGCCAGACCGCCTGGAAGTCGGGGATCAGGAACGACGCCAGGTAGCTGACGATGATGGCGCCGGCGGAACAGGTGATGACGTTGCGTAGCAGGGCGCGGGTGCCGTTCTTGGTGTAGATCGCGGCCAGCCAGGCGACCACGTTGCCGATGCTGATCACGATCATCAGACTGATGGGGTCCATGGGACGCCCAATCCTTTCTAGGTCTTCCGTCGCTTCTGCAACTCCGCGAACACCTCGCGGTAATCCTCGGGTGCCGTGTCGCCGTAGTCTTCCTTGAAGCCGAATTCGGACAGCCACTTCAGGCGCTTGGCCCCGCCGTCGCACATGAAGGCGTCGTAGCCCAGGGCGCGCAGGGTATCGGCGGCTTCTTCCAGTTCATGCCCCCGGCGGGCGCCATGGATCGCCGTGCGCCCGATCAGGAAATGGGCCAGGTCGTCGAAGTTCTTGCCGGCGTAGCTGCGGTTCATGGACTGGAATACCTCGTCCGCCACGCCATAGGTCTCGGCCCCCAGGACGCATTCCTGCAGCAACGCCTCCATGCCCTTGACCAGGACGGAGCGGAACATCTTGGTTGCCGCCGCCCGGCCGTATTCCGTGCCGAACTCCCGCATGTTGACGCCGTAGGGGGTGAAGGCCTCGATCACGTCCTTGGCCGCCGTGCCGACCAGCAGCATGGGCACCTTTTCGTTCTTGCCGGGCACGCCGTCCATGACCGCGACCTCGACGAAGCGGGCCCCCGTCGGATTGACGACCTCGGCGATCTGCTGCTTGACCATGGGCGAGGTCGAGTTGAGGTCCATGTAGATCTGCCCGGCCTTCAAGGTTTGGGCTGCTTCCCGGGCGACTTCCAGGGCTTCCGTCGCGGTCACGGTGGATAGGATGATGTCCGATGCGGCGACCAGATCGGCGATACTGGCGGCCATGGTCACGCCCTCGACCGCCGGCCGCGGAGATCGCGGGCGGTGATGGGCGCCGGCAGGCCCGCCGCGAGCAGGCCCTTGGCGATCAGGGGCCCGGCCTCGCCGAAGCCGATGAAGCCCAGGCGCGGCGCGTTGCGGGCGGTCATGCTATTGCGCGGCCTGGGCCGGGGCGGAGACCAGATCACGGGCGCTGTCCAGGGCGTCGATGGACCAGATGGCGGCGAGCAGGCTTTCCGCCCCGTCCGCCCCCAGCACGGCCGAGGCCAGGTCGCGGTACTTGTCCTCAAGCTCCATGTCGCTCAGCGGCGCGTCCGGGTCGCCCTTACGGGTCGGCGCGTAATGGCTGACGACGCGGCCGTCGGTGGTTTCGATCTCGACCTTGGCCGAGCGCAGGCCCGGGAAATTGCCCTGGCATTCCGGGTCCGTGGTCAGGGTGATGCGGGTCATCAACTCGCGCACGGCCTTATCCTGCAACCGGTCCGGGGTGAAGGCGGCCATGCGCACGCTGCCCCACAACAGGGCGGCGGCGCAGCAGTAGACCAGGGAGAACTTCGCCTCGAACGCCGTCTGCGGATTGGTGTTGCCGCAGATTTCCTCGGCCTTCTGATAGCTGCCGACGCGGATTTCCTTCACCGTGTCGGATGTCAGGCCGTGTTCGCGGGCCAGCAGCAGAACGCTGTCGACGGCGGCATGGACATGGCCGCAGGCGGAATGGTTCTTCGTCGTGGTCTGCTTGATCAGATAATCCCGGCCCAGCGTTTCCGCCGCGCGGGCCCAGTCAGGCTGCGCATCGGCCAGGCCGTTCAGGCACATGGCGTTGCCGAAGCCGCGCGGGCCTTCCAGGATGTCGGGTGCCCCCGTCACGCCCTGTTCGGCGGCCAGGGCCACGGTGACGCCCCGTTCCGCCGCATGGGCGCCGTGCAGGGGCTTGGCCATGGCGTCGGCGCGGAACGCCTGTTGCAACCCCGCCGCCAGGGTGCCCGCGTTGGCCAGGGCATGCAGGGTCTGTTCGGCGCTGAGGCCCAGGATGTTGGCGGCGGCGGCGGCGGCCCCGAAGGTGCCGATGGTGCCGGTGGTGTGCCAGAATTCGTAATGGGCCGGATTGGCGGCCGCCCCCAGCCGGTTCGAGACCTCGTAGCCGGCGACGATCCCGGTCAGCAGCCGGGCGCCGCTGACGCCCCGTGCTTGGGCGATGGCGAGCGCCGCCGAGATCACCGGCACGCCCGGATGGTAGAGGGCGTTGCGGTAGATGTCGTCGAATTCAACGGTGTGGGACGCCGCGCCGTTGATGAAGGCGGCCGTGCGCGCGTCCGTCGTGTCGCCGGAAGGATAAAGCCTGGCCCCGCCGCGCCCGATGCAGTCCTTGAACGCCGCCGTCAGCAGGGTCGCCGGTTCGATCACTGTGCCGGGCAGGGCGGCCGCGAACCAGTCGAGCAGGCAGCGCTTGGCGGCGTGCAGGGCATCCGCCGGCAGGTCGTCCGGGGACAGGTCGGCGGCGTATTTCGCGAACGGCCAGAGGGCCGAATTTTCAAGGGTGGACATGGCGGTTCTCCTCCCAGAGTTGGTGGGTCGTGTTCAGGCGCCGTCGGCGTAGAAGGTCAGGGCGCCCAGCACGGCGGCATGGACCGGCGTCGGGATGCCGTGTTTGCGGCCGAGACGCACCACTTCGCCGCTCAGCCAGGGCAACTCAAGCCGTCGTCCGGCTTCCAGGTCGTGGAACATGGAGGCCTTCATGACGGCGGGCAGGCCGTCGAGGAAGCCGATGGTCTTGGCCTCCGTGCCCTCGGGCAAGGGCACGCCCTCGGCCCGGCCGACGGCGGCGGTCTCATGGATCGCTGCTTCGAACAGGGCACGGGATTCCGGGTTTTCCCGGATCGGCCCCGCCGGCTGGCGGCATAGGGACGTGAGGCCGCTCAGGCAGGACAGGAAGATGAACTTCTCCCAGATCGAGCGGGTGATGTCGGGCGAGATGGCATGGTCGAAGCCGCCGTCTTCGAACGCGGCCTTGAGCGCCTCGATGCGGGGGGTGACGGTGCCGTCGCGCTCACCGATGGTCATGCGCGCCATGGTGCCCGTGTGCTTGATCAGGCCCGGCTCGCCGATGACGGCGGCGATATGGGCGACGCCGCCCGCGACATGATCGGCGCCCAGGCGTTCTGACAGAACGGCGATGCTGCGCACCCCGTTCTGGAACGGCACGACCAGGGTGTCGGGACCGAGCAGCGGTTTGCACTGGTCGGCGCTGGCTTCCGTATCCCACAGCTTGACCGCGAACAAAACCGTATCGACCTGGCCGATCTCGGCCGGGTCGTCGGTCACGGAGACATCCTTCAGATGGATATCACCTTTGTCGCTGGATACCCGCAGGCCGCCCTCGCGAATGGCCTTCAGGTGGGCGCCGCGGGCAAGGAAATGCACGTCGTGACCGGCGGCGGCCAAGCGAGCGCCGAAGTATCCGCCGACACCGCCGGCGGCCATGATGGCTATGCGCATCTTTTATTGGCCTTTGAACTGGGGCTTGCGCTTTTCCATGAAGGCCGTGCGGCCTTCCTTGTAGTCGGCGGAATCGAAGCAGTCCTTGACCACCTGGGCGCAGAGATCGAGATCGCGCAGGCCGTCGTCCTTCAGGCTTTCGGCGACGACCACCTTGACCGCCTTGATGGTCAGCGGTGCGTTCTCGACGATGCGGCGGGTGTAGTCGGCAACGTAGTCGTCCAGTTCCGCCTTCGGCACGATCCGGTTGACGAAGCCGATTTCCTTCATCTCCGCCGCCGTGAACTTGCGCGCGGTATAGAAGATTTCCTTGGCGTAGGACGGGCCGATCAGATCGACGAAGGGTTTCAGGCCATCGACGCGATAGCCCAGGCCGAGCTTGGCCGCGGGCACGGCGAAGATGGCGTTTTCCTCGGCGATGCGGATATCGCAGCAGGTGGCCAGGCCGACGCCGCCGCCGACGCAGGGGCCTTCGATCTTGGCGATGGTCGGCTTGGGAAATTCGCGCAGGCGTTCCGACGCTTTTTCCGTGGCGGCGTTGTAGATTTTCACACCGTCCTCGGACGACCGGTTCTTCGCGAATTGGGAAATGTCGGCCCCGGCGCAGAAGGCACCGCCGCCCTCGCCGGAAACGACCACCACGCGCACGGCGTCGTCTGCCAGGAAATCATCCAGCACGGCCGGCAGGTCGCGCCACATCTCGAAGGTCATGGCATTCTTCTTGGCCTGATTGTCGAATCGGATGTAGCCGACTCCGTCCTTTTTTTCGACAACCAACTGATCCGTGACGCCGTCCATCGTAAATCCGTCCATGGGTGGTTCCTCTAAGTCCTCTTTGTTTTCATTGGCGGACCAGGCTGCCGATCTTTGCGGGCCATGGTCCAGCTTGTTAAAGCGCAAGGCGACAGGGTAAATTGACCGGCCTTTGTATACAATCACTAACCGCCGCCGGTCCCCGGATTCAATGCGGTTTCATCAGGGAGGACGGGCAATGGGTGCAGCGATCGAGAGATGGACCGGAATCCCCCTGCGCCAGCAATGGCCGGCCTGGATGATCGGCCTGGGTCACGGCGGAACCCATTGGATTATCGCGGTTTATTACCTGATGGTGCCCTGGCTGCGCCAGGACCTGGGTATCAGTTATACCGAGGCGGGCCTGATCCTGACCTCGTTCCACCTGTTCAGTTTCATCGCCAATTTCGGCTCGGGGGCGATAGTCGACCTGGTCGGCCGGCGCGTGTTCCTTCAGGTCATCGCGTTGGTGATCGGCGCCCTGGCGCTGGCCGCCATGAAATGGGCGAACGGGTTCTGGTCCTTGTTCGTGCTGCTGGCGTTCATCGGGGCGACCAACAACCTGTGGCACCCGCCGGCAATTTCCTACCTGTCGTCGGCCTTTCCGAACAAGAAGGGCTATGCGCTTTCCCTGCATGCGCTGGGGGCCAGCGTCGGTGACGCCATCGCCCCCTTGGCGGCCGGCTTCCTATTGGTCTGGCTCGGTTGGCGCGAGGCCTCGGTTGTGGCGTCGATCCCCGTGTTCGTCATCGCGCTTTTACTGCTTTTGACCCTCAATGCCCGAGACAAAGCCACCAACGACGCACCGGGCAAGGCGAAGTTGAGCGGCACGGACTACCTGGACGGCCTCAAAAAGCTGTTGAAGAACCGCTGGGTGGTCGCGCTTTGCGTCATGTCCGGGTTCCGCACGATGACGCTCATGGGGCTGCTCATGTTCCTGCCGCTTTACCTGGCGGACGAAATGCATTTGGCGCCGACGGCGGTGGGGGCGACCCTTATGGCGATGCAGCTCGGCGGTCTGATCGCGACCCCGCTGGCGGGCATCTGGTCCGATCGCTCGGGCCGGCGGCCCGTGGTCATGGCGGGCTTTACCGGGACGACCATCGTGCTCGCGGTCATCACGCTGCTGGACAATCAGATGATGCTGATCGTCGGCGTGTCGATCTTGGGCTTCGCGCTTTATGCCGCGCGGCCGGTGATGCACAGCTGGATGATGGACATCACGCCGCCGCACCTGTCCGGTAGTTCCATGAGCCTTTTGTTCGGAACACAATCGGCCTTCAACTTCGCCCTGCCGCCCTTATGCGGCCTGATCGCCGACACCTGGGGCCTGACGGCCGTGTTCTACCTGTTGGCGGGGACGATCCTGATCGCCAATCTGATGGTTCTGGCGATCCCCAATTCTGAACCGAATTCGGTCAAGGATTGAGGCCACTCGGTCTTAGTCAGCGATGTGGCGGTTGAACAGGACGTCGTAGACGCCGTTCTGGCGGATTTCCTTCAGGCCCGTGTTGAAATCGTTGCGGATGGTTTCATCGGCGAAGCCAGCGACAAAGGGCGTGTGCCCGCCGAACAGGGAGTGAAACTGGAAATCGGCAGCCTTGCCGCCGAGGACCTTTTTCCAATAGCGGAAGATGGTGCTGTCGATGATCAGGGCCTGGAACCTGCCGTCGAGAAAAGCCTTCACCTGTGCTTTCTGATCGCCCATTTCCGCATAGTTCGGGGACGTGACGGCCACTTCGGAGAATGCCGGGCCCAGGTCTTTCGTAGCACCTTCCCAGGCAACCATGCTGAGCCCGGCCAAGTCGGCGATGGTGGCGGGGGTGGGGCCGTCTGCGCGTGTGACCGCGACATTGTGGAAGCTGACGAATTCGTTGGAATAGAACAGGTTGGGGTTTTCCGGGCGCACGGTGGCGGCGGCATCGGCGCGGCCGTCGAGAACCAGCGCGGTCAACTCATCATAGGTCGAATAGACGGCCTGGAAACTGTGGCCTCGGGGGGCCAGGGCCGCCTTCATGATATCCAACTCGATCCCGCCTTTGTCGTCGGCCTGCGCCGGGCCGATCTGCGTGGCATAGACGAAGGGCGGCTTGGCGATGGCGAAGGCCACGGTCAATTCGGCCGCGCGGGCAGAAGATATGGATAGGGCCAGGAGGGCGGCCAGGACGGACAGGAACGTGAAACGGCGCATGGAATTTCCCCTTTGGTGATCCGGGATGGTAGCAAGCCTGCGCCGCCGGGGCATCTGTTCGTTGTCCGGGGGCTGGGTGCCGCCCTAAAGCCCGGCGTCGCGGATCAAGACCTCGGCCGCCTTCTTGGCCTTGCGGGCAGCGTCCTTATGGCCCGCCACATGGGCCAAGACGATGGCGCCTTCGGTCAGCAGGGCCAATCCGGCGGCGAGGTCGTCCGGGTCGGTGGCTCCGGCTTTGGACGCCAGGTCGCGGAGATAATCCACGACCAAGTCCTTGTGTTCGCGGGCAGTGCGGTGGATCGGGTCGTTCTTATCGGAATATTCGGCGGCGGCATTGATGAACATGCAGCCGGTGAAATCGTCGGAGGCGAACCATGTGTCCAAGGCATCGAAGGTGGCAAGGATCCGTCCTTTGGGGTCGGGGGCGGCGCGTTCGACCTGGCGCATGAACGAGTTGCGGAACCGTTCGTCGCGCCGGTGCAGGACCGCCAGGATCAGTTCGTCCTTCGATTTGAAGTGATTGTAGAGGGTCATGCGGGCGACCCCTGCTTCGGCGATCACCCGGTCGATGCCCACGGCGTGATAACCGTCGCGGCCGAACAGGCGCAGCGCCGTGTCGATCAGGTGGTCGCGTTTCGCCGATGCCATGGGGCCTCTATTAAATAGAACGATTTGTCTAATGTTTGTACTTAATTGTCGGTTTTTCCGCAAGAATATCCTGATGTCTTGGTTTTCAGTTGTTTTCTGGCCAGATTAAAATTCATTAAAATCAATTTGATAAATTATATCCCCCTAAAATTCTGTGCGATAATGCGGGCAATTGACAATATAGACTGATCTGTCTATCTTATAGCAAGAAAGTACCTGCCCCAAGCCTACGAGAGGCTTCCATGTCCATTATCTATAGCGCCATTTCAGGTTCGCGCCGGCCTGCTTCTTTCGGAGGTCAAGATGACCAAGCCCACCAGTGACGTTGCTTTCACTGAAACCGTGAAGGCGATCCAGGAACGCAAGGGATCGCGCAAGGGATACGCGCGGATGGAGGATAAGGGCGGCTGGGCCGACCGGGTGACCGACGACCTCGCGGCCTTTATTGCGGCTCGTGATTCCTTTTACATGGCGACCGCCACTGCCGACGGACAACCCTATATCCAGCACCGGGGCGGCAAGCCGGGATTTCTCAAAGTTCTGGATGACAAGACTCTCGCCTTCGCCGACTTTTCCGGCAACCGACAGTACCTTACCCAGGGCAACCTGGAGGATAATCCCAAGGCCTTCATCTTCTTGATGGATTACGCCAATCGCCGACGGATCAAGATCTGGGGCAGGGCGCGCATGGTCGAAGACGACGCGGAATTGATCCGGCGCCTGACCGATGCCGATTATGCCGAAGGCACGCCGGAACGGGCGGTGTTGTTCGAAATCACGGCCTGGGATGTGAACTGCCCCCAGCACATCACGCCGCGCTTCACGGAAGCCGACGTCGCCCGCGCCGTACAGCCGCTGCACGACCGCATCCGGGATCTGGAGGCGGCGCTAGCCGCGCGCGGCTAAGCCTTTCTGCTTCATACGCCACAGCAGGATGTCCATGCGGTCCTGGCCATAGAAAGTTTCACCGTCGAACACCATGCAAGGCACGCCCCAGTGGTCAGAGGCGTCGAAGGCGGCCTGGTTGTCTGCGATGATGGCCTCGAGGCCGTCGCGGTTCTCCGTTTCCTCGCGCAGGATTTCAGCAGCGTCTAGGCCCGCCTTGGTTAGGGCGGCGGTATAGTGGCTGTCCGTGTTCCAGTTGTCGGTTAGGCCATCCCACACGACCCGCATCATGGCGTCCGTGAAGGCGAAGCACTTGCCGCGTTTCTGCGCGGCGGCACCGACGCGCGTGAACTTGCCGATGTGCGGTTGGTCGGGAGCGATGATGTAGTTTTCGTTGTCCATGACGATGGGGTCGGGCACGGGCTTGCGCACGGGCATGCCCAGGTATTCGCCGACGCGGTGGTAATCCGGCGTGTGATAGGTGCGGTACTTACGGTTCACTTGGGCGAAGAAGTCCGGGTTGCGCACGGCCATGGGATAGACCGGGCGGATTTCCACGGTCAGGTCATAGGTTTCCTGCCAGTCGCGGAAACGGTCCAGGGTCAGATAGCAATAGGGGCTGCGGTAGGACCAGAAGACGTCAACGGAATGTGTCATGACGCGTCTCCCAATCCCATCTGGCGGACCATGGCATGGCACAGGTCGCTGCCGGGCCCCGCGTAATGGTTCATGATTGTGAAGTGGTTGGCGCCCGGCACCTCGATCAATTCGACCTCTGACGTCTTGCCGGCCCAGGCGGCGGCCAGGGCCTGCGATTGACGCAGGAACTCGGCCGTCTCCGCCCCACCGACGGCGATCAGGGTCGACCCGCCGCCAAGGGGCGGCAGGTGTTCCGGCGAATACCGGCCCACGTCGTCTTCGCTTAGGTGCAGCGTGTCGTCGATGTAGCAGTGGCGCATGGGCGTCAGATCGAAGATGCCCGACAACGCCGCCGCCCCCTTGATGGCATCCGCCGGCAGGCCCCATTCGGTCCAGTCGGTGGCCTGCAGCATGGCCGCGATATGTCCGCCCGCCGAATGACCGGATACGAACAACCGGTCGCGGTCGCCGTTAAAGGAATCCGCGTTGTGCCATGCCCAGGCCACGGCGGCCCGGCACTGGCGCAGCAGTTCCGTCATATCGACCGCCGGAATCAACGCATATTCGGCGGAGATCACGATGGCTCCGGCCTCGACCTGGCCGCGCACGACGAAGCGGGAATCCTCCTTGTCGCGGCTCATCCAGAATCCGCCGTGGAAGAACAGGCGAATGGGGTGGGGGGCGTCACCGTGGGTGGCCCGGTCCGGCAGGAAGATGTCCAGCTTTTCGCGCGCATGGTCGCCGTAGGCGACGTCGAGCTTACAGTCGAAGTCCTTGGTCACGGAGACGCAGGCCGGTGCCCAGCCCGCGTAAATTTCCGCATGGTTGGGGACGCGTTCACGGTTGTTGTACTGGAAATCCAAATCGGCCCGGGTCATGCCCAGGTATAGGGTCTGCTCAGTCATGGTAATGGAAAGGCCTCGTTCTTATTCGAAGGGAAGCATCACGTTTTTCTTGTAGGCCGGGCGCACGTTGAGGCGGTCCCACCAGGCCTTCAAATTGGGCAGGTCCGGGCCTTCCGGCACCAGGGTATGCCAGCGGTAGGCGGAACAGCCGCAGGGGATGTCACCCATGTTCAGGGTGTCGCCGGTCAGGAACGGCCGGTCGGCCAGATGTTTGTCGAGAACGGCCCACAATTCACCGGCCTTTTCCTTGGCGTCGGCCAGGGCCTTTTCATTGCGGTTGGCATCGGTCGCGCGGATCATCTGGAAATAGATGACGGTCATCGGCGGGTGCATGACGGTGAGATACCAGTCCATCCACTGATGCGCCTGGCCGCGCACTTTCACGTCGGCCGGCAGCCAGGGGTCGCCGCCGTAGGCTTCCAGGAGGTAGCGCATGATGGCCTGGCTTTCCCAGACGACATAGTCGCCGTCTTCAAGAACCGGGATCAGTCCCATGGGGTTTTTGGCCAGGTAGGCAGGGTCCTGATTGCCGCCGTATTTTCCGCCGACGTCGACGCGTTCGGCTTCCAGGCCTAGCTCGTCTATCAGCCACATGACTTTTTGTACGTTGACGGACGTGGCACGTCCCAGCACTCTGAGCATTCCGGATCCTCCCTCGGTTTTAATCCGAAAGCACGGTACCACATGAGCGAAAATTCTGTCGCGGGCGAAAGCATGCCGCCGGGCAAACGTCTCGTGTGGGGGCTGGCATCGACCTGGGCGGTGCAGGTCGTGGCCACGGCGGCGGTGTTCGGCGTGCCCGTGCTGGCCCCGGTGATCGCGCCGGAAATGGGGATCGATCCCACCCTGGTTGGGGTCTATGTCGCCATCGTCTATCTGACGGGCCAACTCACGGGCCTGATGTCCGGCGGCTTCATGGACCGTTTCGGCGCGCTGCGTATGTCGCAGATGAGCTGTCTGTTCGCGGTCCTGGGGATTCTCATGCTGTTCCCCGCACAGTTCTGGCTGGCCCCCGTGGCGGCAATCGTGATGGGGATGTGCTATGGCCCCCTCAACCCGACCAGCACGAAAATCCTGCACGGTCTGGGCGCGGACCGGCGTCAACCGCTGATCTTTTCCGTCAAGCAGACCGGCGTGCCCGTGGCAGGTGTCATCGTCGGCATGTCCCTGCCGGCGCTGACGGTTCTGTTTGGCTGGCGCTGGGCCTTCGGCCTGTTCGCTGTGGCCGCGATTCTGGTGGCCCTTGCCATTCAACCGGTGCGTGAAACCTTCGACCATGACCGGCAGCGCGACGGCGGCCGGCCGAAAATCAAAATATGGGGGCCGCTGAAACTGGTCCTCGGCGATCCGGCCTTGCGCGCCCTGTCCCTGGTCGGCTTCTCCCTCGCGGGATCGCAGATCAGCCTGGGGTCGTTCTACGTCCTGTTTTTGATCTATAACCTGAACTGGTCCCTGATCGAGGCCGGGTTCTTCTTTGCCCTGGTGCAGGCGGGGGGAATCGGTGGGCGCCTGGCTTGGGGCTACGTGGCCAAGCAAGTGTTCTCGCCAACGGCCGTTCTGATCGGCGTCAGCATTCTGGTCTGTGGCTTGTTTACCGTGACCGCATTTATTTCACCCGCTTGGCCGAGCTGGACCATCGGTGTTCTATCATTGGCATTGGGGCTTTGCAGTTACGGCTGGAACGGGGTCTGGCTGTCGGAGGTTGCGGATATCGCGCCCCGTGCCAAGGTGGGGGACGCGACCGGCGGTGCACAGTTTATGATGTTCGGCGGGGTGACGGTGATGCCGCCGATCTTCGGAGTCCTGATCGACGGAACAGGCAGTTATGTGGCACCTTTCATGGCATCTGGCATGTTTGTTGCCGCCGTGGCGCTCTACATGGCGCTGGCGTTGCGCGCAAAATCAGCGACCAATTAATTGTTTATTGTATAGCAATGGGTTATCGGCGGCGGCCTATGGCATCGGCGCCGTTCTTCGCCTTATAATCGAAAAAGAACAATCAGCCGCCGATGGGGATTCTGTTCCAATGACCAGTTCCAAGACACAGCGCCTGCTTCTGGTCGAAGACGACCCGCCGCTGGCGCGTGTTTACCAGGAATACCTGAAGTCGGAGCCCTACGAGGTCATCCATGCCGAGACCGGCAAGGAGGCATTGAAGGCGTTGGCCGAAGGGGCGTTCGACGCGCTGGTCCTGGATGTCCAGCTGCCCGACATGAGCGGCTTGGAAATCCTGAAGAAGCTGTCCCAGGAAAATACCCGCACGGCGGTGGTCGTCATCACCGCCCATGGTTCGATCAACATGGCCGTGGATGCCATGCGCGAGGGTGCTGCCGACTTCCTGATGAAGCCGTTCAATGCCGAGCGCCTGATCTTCACCCTGCGCAACGCGTTGGAGCGTCAGGAACTGAAGGGCATCGTCCAGATCCTGAAGAAGGATTTCGACCGAGAAACCTATTGCGGGTTCATCGGCAGGTCGCTGCCCATGCAGGCGGTTTACCGCATTGTCGACGCGGCGGCGCCGTCGAAGGCCACCGTGTTCATCACCGGGGAATCGGGCACCGGCAAGGAAGTTTGCGCCGAAGCCGTGCATGGCGAAAGCCCGCGCGGGGGCAAGCCGTTCATCGCGTTGAACTGCGGCGCCATTCCCCAGGAACTGATGGAAAGCGAGATTTTCGGCCATGTGAAGGGCGCCTTCACCGGGGCCCATGCCAACCGGGACGGGGCGGCGACCCTGGCCAACGGCGGCACGCTGTTCCTTGACGAGGTCTGCGAGATGGACCTGTCATTGCAGGTCAAGTTGCTGCGCTTCATCCAGACCGGCAGATTTCAGAAAGTCGGCAATTCGACGGAGGAAAAGGTCGATGTCCGCTTCGTCTGCGCCACCAACAAGGATCCCTGGGAAGAGGTCGAAAAGGGCGCCTTTCGCGAGGACCTGTATTTCCGCCTCCACGTCATCCCCATCCACCTGCCGCCGCTGCGCGATCGGGGCGACGACATCCTGGATATTGCGGGCAAGTTCCTGACCGAATTCGCGGCCGAGGAAGGCAAGGGGTTCCAGACCTTCGACGACGAGGCGGCGGCCATCCTTACCGGCTTTCCCTGGCCCGGCAACGTGCGCCAGCTTCAGAACGTGATCCGCAACGTTGTCGTGCTGCACGACGGCGAAACGGTGACCGCCGACATGCTGCCGCCGCCGTTAGATCGTGGGACGGGGCAGACCCGGCCCGCCAAACCCATGCCGGCACCGGCAGCGTCGAAACCGTCCGAAGCCAAATCAGCGAGCCAGGAAACCCCGAAAGACGACATCGCCATCCGGCCCTTGTGGCAGGTCGAGCAGGAATTGATCAATGCGGCGATCAGTCAATGCGACGGCAACGTGTCACGGGCGGCGGCGTTGTTGGAGTTGAGCCCGTCGACGGTATACCGGCGTCTGCGCGAGGCGGAGGAAAAAGCCGACGGCGGGGGATCCGACGCCGCGGAATAGATCCGCAGGCGGGCCATCGTCGAGGCTGTTAGCCGGATATTTCCTTCACGTAGGCCGCAAGGTCCGACTTCGCCGCATCCAGGGCGTGGATCAATTCGGCCACCAGGCGTTCGGCGGTGACGGGATCGCCGTTCTTGCTGGCCGTTTCCAATTCGGCGCAGAGCCGGCGGACCGAAACGGCGCCGAAGGTCGCGGAACTGCTTTTCAAAGCATGGGCTTCGGCGGCGATGCCGGCAAGATCGTCCGCCGCCATATGGGCGGTGATTTGGGCAATGCGGTTGTCGGCGGATTTGACGAAAACCTGGATCAATTCCGGGACTAGGTCGCGGCTTGTGTCGGCTTCAAGCGCCGCAAGGATTTGATGGTCGATCGGTGTCGAGGTGTTCGTCACAGCTCGGAGCCTAAGCCCGCGATGCGGCGTGACAGGGTCCCCAGGATGACGCGGAACAGATTGTCTCGGCGGACGGGCTTTTCCATACAGACATCAAATCCGGCATCCCGCATTTCGGCAAGACGTTTCGGTGATACGTCGCTGGTGATCGCAATCAATGGAAGATCGGCGTTGGCGTCGGGCAAGGCGCGGATCGCCCGCGCGGTTTGCAAACCATCCATTTCCGGCATGTTGATGTCGAGCAAGAACAGGTCCACAGGCTTTGCGCCGATGATGTCGAGCGCCATGCGCCCATTTTCCGCGGTGGTCACGGCGATGCCGGAGGATTCAAGCAGGCTGCCGAGAACCAGCCGGTTCGACGCATCGTCATCGGCAAGCACCACGTGCCATTCCAAAACGCCTTCATCATTGCCGGCGAGGCGGCTGTCGATCCAGCGGCTTAAATTCTCGAAATCGGCGTCACTCTGAAAACGGCTGCTGAGCGGTAATGCCTTCGTTTCTTTGTGAAAGGCCGTGAGGCCTTGTATTTCCGGCATGCAGGTTCACTTCTTTCTGTTCTCGGAACGACAGAAAGTCGGGACGCAACATCCATGCCAATTTGCATATGATATTGTTCTCTTTGATCCGTATGCGCGGCCTATGCGCCGCGATACGGGGATTATCTTCCGGCGGCGTAACCTTGCATGAAGCGCGGATTAGCGGCGGCCTTCAGCAGGCCGTCTTCCTTGCAGGCGGCGGTCATGCGGCCGATGCACCAGTCGTCGTCGACCTCCAGGTTGTGGCCGCGGCGCACCAGTTCCTTCTGCGTTTCCGCCGGGAAGCGGCCTTCGATGACCAGATGGCCCGGCACCCAATGGCGCGGATAGAACGACGACGGGAAATGTTTGGTGTGGAACGCCGGCGCGTCGATGGCTTCCTGCATGTTCATGCCGTAATGGACCTTGCGCACGAAGTAGCCGAGCGCCCATTGATCCTGTGAATCGCCACCCGGCGTGCCGAAGGGCATCCAGGCCTTGCCGTCGCGCAGCGCGAAGCCGGGGCTGAGCGTCGTCCGAGGCCGCATCTTGGGCTGAAGACGGTCCTGCTTCTTGTCATCGAGCCAGTACATTTGACCCCGATTGGTCAGGCAGAAGCCCAGGCCGGGAATCGCCGGGTTGCTCTGCAGCCAGCCGCCGGACGGCGTCCCCGAAATCATGTTGCCGTCCTTGTCGATGATGTCGAAGTGGCAGGTGTCGCCGGCGGTATGGCCGTCGTGGGCGACCTCCATATCGTCGAAGCGGGCCACTGTCGGCTCGCCGATGCCGAGCGCGCTGGGTTGGCCGATTTCATCCGCCGTGGGCATGCGCAGGATCGGGTCGGCGCCGAAGCCGGGCACGTCGCCGGGCAGCAGTTCCAGCGACGCCTTGTCGGTGATCAGTTTGCGCCGTTCGTCGTTGTAGGCGTCGGACAGCAGCACATCCATGGGGATGTCGATGAAGTCGGGATCGCCGTAGAACTTTTCCCGGTCGGCGAAGGCGAGCTTGGTGCATTCGGTGACGACATGCACGAAGTCCGGCCCGGTGAAGGGCATGGACGACAGGTCGAAGCCCTTGAGCAGGGCAAGCTGCTGCAACAGGGCCGGGCCTTGTCCCCAGGGGCCGGTCTTGCACACGGTGTAGTTCAGGTAATCGTAGGTCAGGGGTGCTTCGATGGTGGCCTTCCACGCGGCCAAATCGTCGCCCGTCAGCAGGCCGGTATGGCGTTCGCCCGTGGTGTCCATGACCGGCGTGCGCATGTAGGTGTCGATGGCTTCGGCGACGAAGCCCTTGTACCAGACGTCATGGGCGGCGTTGATTTCCGCCTCGCGGCCACCGCCGGCGGCTTCGGCTTCCTTCAGCACCCGGCGGTACATGTCGGCCATGACCTCGTTCCTGAACAGGGTGCCGGCCTGGGGCACTTGGCCGTTCTTCAACCAGATGTCGCGGGACGTATGCCATTCGTCCTCGAACATCGGCTTGATGGTCGCAATGGTGTTACAGATGTTGGGCACCAGGGCATAGCCGCCCGATGCGAAGTTGATCGCCGGCTCCAACACCTCGCGCAGGCGCATGGTGCCGAAATCGCGAAGCAGGGTGGTCCAGGCGCTGAACGCCCCCGGCACGACGGCGGACAGGTGGCCCGTGCCCGGCATGATCTTGTGGCCCATGGCGCGGTATTTTTCGATCGTCGCGGCGGCGGCGGAAACGCCCTGGCCGCAAATGACATGGGTCTTCGCGTCGTTTGCCGTATGGATGATGATCGGCACGTCGCCGCCCGGGCCGTTCAGGTGCGGTTCGACCACTTGCAGGGCGAAGCCCGTCGCCACGCCGGCGTCGAAGGCATTGCCGCCTTTTTCCAGGATCGCCATGCCGACGGCGGTCGCCAGCCAATGGGTCGATGTGACCACGCCGAAGGTGCCAAGAATTTCGGGCCGGGTTGTGAAGGGCTGTGTCGCGGGCATGTTCGGGAAACCTTTCGGAAGGAGGTGGGCGTGCGCGCCGATGCGCACTCTTTACCTATCCCCTTCGCTGGCGGCCCGCAATAGGTTGACGGCCCACAATAGAATGCGGCCCTCAGCAGTGCCTGAAACACCCCAGTCGGCAAAGCAGACTAAGCGATTTCGGATCGCTTTGAACTTGTCGAAGGCGTCGCATCGGATTACCGTTTCCGCCATCGTACGCATATGGGCGGCCAACGCCCGCAGTACGCTATTGCGAGCACAATGCTGCTTATATGCATTCTTTGGGAGGAAACCACATATGCATCAGCTCAATCGTTCGATTGCCGCGCTGTCGATCATGTTCGCGACCAGCTTGGCGACCCCTGCCATGGCGCAGACGGATATCACTTGGGGAACCTCGGCGGTCGGTTCTTCCGGGCACCGGGCCCTTGTCAATCTGTCGACCGTCCTGAACAAGGAAATGAAGGACTACCAGGTCACCGTGCAGCCGATGCCGGGCGCCATCGTTTCGGTGAAGAGCTACGCCGCGGGCAAGACGCTCGGTTACTACGGCGCCGACATTGCCTTCTTCGAATTGGCTAACGGGACCAACCGCTTCAAGGGCTTCAAGGACCAGATGAAGCGCCAGCCGGTGCAGTCGTTCTGGGCCTTCACGGTCGAGGTCGGTGCGGCCATCCATGAGCGTGACAAGGATAAGATCAAATCCTGGAGCGATCTTACGGACAAGCAGGTATTTTCCGGGCCTCTGCCTTGGGATACCCGGGCGCAGCTCGAACGCGGCCTTGCCGCCGTGGGCACCAAACACAAATACATCGAAGTCGATCTGTCGACCGCCGGGTCGTTGATGGAATCCGGACGTCTTGACGGGTTCATTATCTATACCAATGCGGAAGCCACCACGGCTCCTTGGATCACCGAAGCGGGCTTGGCCACCAACTGGGTCGTCCTGAACCCGACCAAGGAAGAGGAAGCCAAATTGAAGCAGGCCGGCCTCGCCGTTGTTGACGTCCCGGCCTCCGCTTTCAAGCGGGACATCGGCTCCCCCTCGGCCAAGCTTTTGCCGTTCTACTATGGCTTCCATGTCGGAATGGAAATTCCGGAAGCAGACGTCTATCGCATGCTGAATATCATCGAAAAGAACGTCGATGAACTGGTTAAGCTCGACAAGGCCTTTGCCCAATTGAAGGACATGAAGGGCATGCAGCGCCGCGGTGTCGAATCCTCGATCGACCTGGTTCCGGTCCATCCCGGGCTGGCCAAGTGGATGAAGGAAAAGGGCGTCTGGGACGCCAAGTGGGATAGCCGCATCGCCAAGTAGTAACCGCCGCTTTTGCGGCCACCACGAAAATCAGGGGCGGGTGCCCTTGGCGCCCGCCCCGCGTGATGTCGACAGGTATCAGCATGTCCGCCTCCCCTTATCCGAAGCGCCTGACGGCCGCTCTTGACGGCCTCTATATGATTACGGCGACTATCTTTTTTGTTTATCTATTCAATTACTTCATTAGTGGCGAAGGTGGCCCGACGGTCCTCGCTGTGACCATGGTGCCCGTGTGCTATGTCCTGTTTATTCTGCAGGCGCTGCGCACGAATGACCTGTACCCCAGCCTTGGTCCCATGACGAACATCGCCATCGGCGCCGTTCAGATCGGCCTGGCGCTGGCCGTGCTTTATTACATTCGCTCGGAATTCTTCGCGATCCGTACCGACCGCGCCGGGTTCTGGAACACGACCGACATGATCATGGGCGGGATCATGTCGTTGTTGATCCTGGAATATACGCGCAAGCGGTATTTCGTGATCCTGGTCCTCAATGTCGTGCTGGTTCTCTATGCGGTTTACGGCAACCATGTCGGCGGCATATTTCACCACCCGGGCATGAGTTGGGAACGCATCGTAACGGCCTCAAGCCTGGAAATGACGACGGGGGTCTATTCCCGGCTGCCGCAATTGGCGCTTACCCTGATCGGCTCGTTCATTCTGGTCCTCAGCGTTCTGCGCGCGTTCGGCGGGGTCGAATCAATTCTTCTGGGCGCCGGCCTGATCTCGGCGAAATCGCCCTATGCTCTGCCGCAGGCGGCGGTTATTGGGTCCCTCGGTGTCGCTACGGTCAGTGGTTCGGGCGCGGCCAACGCCGCCGCGACGGGATCGGCAACCATTCCGGCGATGATCCAATCGGGATTGCCGCGCGCAACGGCCGCGGCGATCGAGGCGGCGTCGTCCCTCGGCGGGCAGTTGATGCCGCCGATCATGGGGATTTCCGCTTTTCTGATGGCTGACTTCCTGGGTGAAAGCTATTTCGATGTGGTCGCCCGTGGCTACGCACCGGCCGTCATCTACTTCGTCGCGCTGATCGTGTCGGTTTATCTGCTGTCGGTCCACTACCGCGCGGACACCGAGGTAACGCTGCCCGGTGGCACCTTCACGGTCGGTGACGCCGTCAACATCGGTGTGTTTGCCATGGTCGTGTTCGGGCTGATCGGGCTGATGGCGGTCACCCATATGGCGGCCATGATCGCCGCCTTGACCATATTCGTGATGGTGGCACCGGTCATGTTCAGTATTGATGCCTACCGTCGTTTCAGGGTGGAAGGCAGGCCGTCGATCCGCCAGTTGCTGACCCCGATCGGGCGCATGATCGACGCGTTCTCGTCCATGACGGCGGATCTGACTCTGCTGCTTGCGGCTTTGTCCATCATGACGGGCGTGTTCGTCATTACCGGCATTCCGACCAAGGTCGGCGTGCTGATGCTGGAAGCCGCCGGGATCAACCTGATCGCCATGGCGGTGATTGCCTTCCTGTTCGGCGCCCTGGTCGGTACCGGCCTGCCGCCGGCCCCGACCTATATCCTGACCGCCTTGGTCATCGCGCCGCCCATGATCAAGGCCGGCGTCGATCCCTGGGTCGTCCATTTCTACGCCTTTTTCCTGGCGGTCTGGGGCGAGTTGACGCCGCCCACTTCGGTCGTCGCCGCGGTCACGGCGAAGATTGCGGATGCGTCGTTCATGCGAACGTTGGGCCGCGCGCTGATGCTCTGTGTTTCCCTGTTCACCCTGATGGCGGGCGTCTTCATCCGCCCGGAACTGGTGATTAAGCCCGGGGTGGATCAGCTTGCCGCACTCGGCCTCATTCTCGTGCCGACCTTGGGCATCGTTTTCGCCCTTCAAGCCCGCTTCGCCACGGACCGAATGAAGAATTTGACGGCGCGTGGCGTGCTGATGATGGTGTCCCTGTTCGCGCTGCTGTATCCGGATGACGCCATTGCCGCGATCGCCTGCGTGCCGGTTGTGCTGATCATCGCCGCCTGGGTGCTGTACCAGCGGCCGCGGCAGATCAGGGCCGCCAAGGCGTCCGGCTGATAAAATCTCAACCCGTGCCCAGATAATCTCAATTGGCGGGCAGGGGGCATCGTTTCTAAAGTCATCACACCCGCAACGGACGGAACAGCCAAGAACCATGACAGAAAATTACGCCTGGGCGCCGGATATCTACGACGTCCTTAAGGATCTGGATGTGCGCCAAGTCGCCTACGTCCCCGACGCGGGCCATGCCCGCCTTCTCAAGATGTGCGAAGCGGACAACGCCATGCGCTGCATTCCGCTGACGACCGAGGAAGAGGGCATATCGCTTTCCGCGGGCGCTTGGCTGGGGGGCGAGCGGGCGGTGATGCTGCTTCAGTCCTCGGGCGTGGGTAACTGCATCAACATGATCTCGCTGGCCAATACCTGCCGCTTCCCGCTGTTGATGCTGGTGACCATGCGGGCCCAGTGGCGCGAATTCAATCCCTGGCAGAAACCCATGGGTGAGGGCACGCAGCCGGTCTTGGAAGCCATGGGCGTGAAGGTCACGCAAGTGGACGACCCGGACCAAGTCGGCGAGACCGTGCGCTCGGCCGGTGAACAGGCCTATGGCTGGCCGGACATGGCGGCGGTGCTTCTGCATCAGAAGCTGATGCCCGTGAAAACCTTCGGCAAGTAAGGCAGGGAAACGAACATGGACAAGCAACGCGCCGACAATTACGAACTGCACCGCCGCGAGGTCGCCAAGACCCTGCTGAAGGACCGCGACGACGATTTCCTGGTCGTCACCGGCCTGGGCTCCCCCAACTGGGACGCCACCAATGCCGGCGACCATCCCCTGACATTCCCGCTCTGGGGTGCCATGGGCGGGGCCGCCACCATGGGTCTGGGCCTGGCGACCGCGCAGCCGACCAAGCGGGTCATGGTGATGACCGGCGACGGGGAAATGCTGATGGCCCTGGGCTCATTCGCGACCATCGCCGCCCAGGGGGTGGAAAACCTCGCCATCGTCGTGTTCGACAACGAACGCTATGGTGAAACGGGTATGCAGGCGACCCATACCGCCGGCCCCGTCGACATGGCCGCCGTCGCCAAGGCCTGTGGCTTTCCGGTCACGGCCACGGTCAAGACCGAAACCGAATTGATGGAGGCCCTGCCGCTGATCAAGGAAACCAAGGGGCCGGTGTTCGTCGACATCAAGGTCAAGGCCGAGCCGCTGCCCTTCATCCTGCCGACAAAGGACGGCGTGCATCTGAAGAACCGGTTCCGGGAAAAGCTGTTGGGGCCGGACAGCCTGCTTTAGGATATCGCCCAACGACTAACTGTCTTAGGGAGAGCGGCCATGAGCGGCGACGATCTGGCGGGCGTACAGGCCTGCATCCAGGCTTATCTTGACGGGCTCTACAAGGGCGACATGGGTCTGCTGTTCAAGACGGCGTTCCACCCGGATGCCCGCATGAACGCGGCCGATGTGGGCGGTGAGCGCATCCATTGGACCATGGCCGAGTTCGAAAAGGTGATCCTTGAGCGCGGATCGCCCGAGGCCGCAGGCTATCCTCGCAAGGAGCGCATCGTTTCCATCGACTTCGCCGGGCCGGACACGGCCAACGTGAAGGTCGAGGTCCTGGTCGGCAAACGCGATTTCACGGACCTTTTGGCCTGCATCCGCATCGACGGCGACTGGAAGATCATCGCCAAGACCTATTGCCTGACCCGCGAGTACGCGACGAAAGAAGACGTCCTCGCCGCGGTGGTCTAGTCCTTAAGTACAGGTTTCGGCCATTTTCGGCCTTTCTGGCATGCATGTTGCTGTGTGTGACTTGTCGAACGCGCGCTGTGCGCATTCACGGGCATATCGTCAATCACATTGAGCAACCCTGTTCACATGCGAAATAACCCCAACAATCTTATCCTGGCCGTCATCGGCGGGATTTTGATCGCAACCTTCACCCATCTGCTTGCCGCCGACATGGACCCGATGGAACGTTGGCATGAATTCGCCAAGGCCCACGAAAACTGGGATTTGGACGAGATGCCGCTGATCGCCGTTTCGCTGGTCATCTATGTCTTCATCCTGCTGTTTGGGCAAATCCGCATCAACAAGGGCCTGATCGAGCGGACGAAGGCGGACAACCATCGCCGTAGAGTGGTCGCGAATGAACTGCGCGAGGCTCTGGCCACGCGGGATGGGTTCTTTGCGGCGATGAGCCACGACCTGAAAACCCCGGTCAACAGCATCATGGGATTTTCCGAAATGATGAAGTCAGAGGCCTTTGGGCCTCTGGGGCATGCGAAATACGCCGAATACGCCGAAGACATCAATCGAGCGTCGCAGATGCTTGACCTGACGATTTCGCAAATTCTCGATATCTCACGTGTGAATTCCGATGACCAGCTGGCCATTCGGGAAGAGAAATTCGATCTGATGGACGAACTGCGCTTCTGCCGGAAATTGATTGCCGGATGGAAGGGCGGGCGACAGATGATCACGGTTTCCGGGAACGTGCCGCCGGTGGATATCGTTTTTGACCGGACCCTGTTCCGCCGTTACGTCATCAACCTGCTGACGAACGCGGTGAAGTATGCAGGCCGGAACGCGGATGTCGGTATTCATGTGCTCTGCACGGGGCCGGGGAACCCCGTATACCTGACGGTCTATGACAACGGGGTAGGGCTGCACGGCAATCGTCTGGCCGATGCCGAGCAACGGTATGTACGGATGAACGAAAACTCCGATTCCTATGTTGACAGTGCGGGCCTGGGCCTTTGGATCGTCAAAAAGATCGCCGAGGCGCATGACTGCGAGTTCTCGATCAAGTCCGGTTCCGGTCACGGTTTCCGTGTCATTATGGAAATTCCGCCGACGCGTATCATGGCCGCCGACCCCAAGGTGTTCGAAATCGCCTGCTAGGGTTTCGCCTCCGTGGCGGGGCCGCGGGATCGGCGTTGGCCCTATTGGATTCCGCTGCCTGCCTGATAGGATTGTCTCCAACATGGCCAATATGGAGGAGACGACCGTGGGGAACCTCAAACGCTATCAAATGACCATCGCCGGTAAGAAGGCCGATCCGGCGTCCGGCGAATGGTTCGAAACCGAAAATCCCTACACGGGGAAGGCCTGGGCGGAAATCCCGCGCGGCAACGCGGAAGACATCGATCGCGCGGTCAAGGCGGCGAAAGATGCGCTGCCGGGCTGGCGCAGGACCATCGCCACCCAGCGCGGCCACCTGATGCGCAAGCTGGGCGACCTGATCGCCGAAAACGCCGACAGCCTGGCCGCCACCGAAGTTCGCGACAACGGCAAGCTGATCGCGGAAATGGGCCTGCAGCTCAAATACGCGCCGCAGTGGTATTATTACTTCGGCGGCCTGGCCGACAAGATCGAAGGGGCCGTCATCCCCATCGACAAGCCGGATACCTTCAACTTCACGCGGAAGGAACCGCTCGGCGTCATCGGCATGATCACGCCGTGGAATTCGCCGCTGATGCTGACGGCGTGGAAGCTGGCGCCGGCCCTGGCCGCCGGGAACACGGTGGTCCTCAAACCGTCGGAATTCACCTCGGCCTCGGCCTTGGAATTCATGGACCTGATCAAGCAGGCTGGTTTCCCCGACGGGGTGGTCAACATCGTCACGGGTTATGGCAAGGAGGCGGGCGAAGCGCTGATCAGCCATCCTGACGTCGCCAAGATCGCCTTCACCGGCGGCTCGGCCACGGGCAAGCACGTCTATTCCACGGCGGCGCAGTCGTTCAAGAAGGTGTCGCTGGAACTGGGCGGCAAGTCGCCCAACATCGTGTTCGACGACTGCAACGTGGAGAACGCGGTCAAGGGCGTGATCTCGGGCATCTTTGCCGCCACGGGTCAGACCTGCATCGCCGGCTCGCGCCTGTTGGTGCAAAAATCCATCCATAACGAATTCGTCGACAAGCTGGTGGCCCTCGCCAAGACCGCCAAGATGGGCGATCCCATGGATCCGGACACCCAGGTCGGCCCGGTCACCACGCCACCCCAGTACGAAAAGATCCTGGGCTACATGGAGATCGCCAAGGGTGAGGGCGCCGAGGCCGTATTGGGCGGCGGCAAGGCGATGCGCCCCGAATGCGGCGACGGCTGGTTCGTGGAGCCGACCATCTTCACCGGCGTCAACAACCAGATGCGCATCGCCCAGGAAGAAGTGTTTGGCCCGGTGCTGTCGGTGATCCCGTTCGAGGACGAGGAAGAGGCGCTCGCCATCGGCAACGACGTGGTCTACGGCCTGGCCGCCGGGGTCTGGACGGAAAGCATCCGCCGCGCCTTCATCATGTCGCAGGAATTGCAGGCCGGCACGGTCTGGGTGAATACCTACCGGGCCGTCAGCTACATGTCGCCGTTCGGCGGTTACAAGCAGTCGGGCCTGGGCCGGGAAAGCGGCCAGGCGGCCATCGAGGAATACCTGCAGACCAAGTCCGTGTGGATTTCCATGGCGACGGAAGTCCCGAATCCTTTCGTGATGCGCTAGTCTTTCCCCATGGGAAAAACCGTCCTTATCACCGGCGGCAGCCGCGGTATCGGCGAGGCCATGGTGCGGCTGTTCGCCGAACGGGGCTGGACGGTCCTGTTCACTTTCGTATCCAACGCGGCGGCAGCCCACACCGTCGCCAAGGAAGCGGGCGCGCGGGCGATGCGCTGCGATTCCGGCAATGAGGACGACATCCTTGCCCTGTTTGAAATGCTCGACGGCGAGGGCATCGTGCTGGACGCGCTGATAAACAACGCAGGCATATCCGGGCCGCGCCGCCGCGCGGTCGAGGTCACGCGGGACATTCTGGAAGACGTCACCCGGGTCAACTTCATCGGCCCGGTGCTGTTCTGCCGCGAGGCGGTCAAGCGCATGTCGACCGCCACGGGCGGGAAGGGCGGGGTGATCGTCAACCTGTCCTCGACCGCGACCAAGAAGGGTGGGGCCGGGCAATGGGCCGATTATGCGGCGCTCAAGGGGGCGATCGACGTGTTCACCAACGGCCTGGCCCGCGAGGTTGCGGCGGAAGGCATCCGTGTCAACGCCGTCGCCCCTGGCTATGTGCTGACGGATATGGCGGTGGATGGCGGCATCGCGGCGAACTTCGAGACGGCGCTGAAGTCCGACATCCCCATGGGGCGTATCGGTGAGGTGCGGGAAGTCGCCGAGGGCGCTTATTGGCTGTGCTCCGACGCCGCCGGCTATGTCACCGGCACGGTCCTGAACGTCGCCGGCGGGCGCTAACGGGCGGCTGTCACGGACGGGTGAAGGCGGTCACGTCCTGGGGTTTCCCCCATTTCAGGATTTCCCGGTGTAGGCGGTCGTATTTCTCCTGCTTCTCGCCGTCGCCGAACAGAGGGTCGCCGGGCAGGGTGATGGCGTCCCGGATTTCCTGCCAGTCCGGGTCGGTCAGGGCACGCAGGGCCGGTGGGAAGAACACCACTTCCTCCATCTGCATGTGACGGCGTTGGAAACTCAAATAGTCGCCCACGACATCGACGAACCAGTCCCGCGGCAGTTCCGCATCCTGCATGACGTTATGCAGGGCGGCCGCAAAGCGTCGCGTCAGGGCGCCCAGTTTCTCATGTTCCTTATCCAGTGCGCCGACGTTCGCCGCCGCGCCAGGATCGCGCAGGCGCAATTTCGCCAAAACAAGGTCTTCGACCGGATGATGGTAGAGGTCCGGATAATTCTGGGTGTAGTCGAGGATATTGCTGACAAGGTCGTAGTCGGGCAACTCACCGGCGTCAAAAACCCGCACCTCGCGGGCGATCAGGTCCATCAAACGGGCAAGTTTCTTATGGTCGTCGCGCAGTTTCCAGATGACGTCGGACATATGTATCCCTCCACCTCGCTGATGGGGCAGGTTAGCGGCGGCGCGGCCTGGGCGCGTTGATATGGGTCAAGCGCGCGGTGCTGTGGATAACTTTGGGGATAGATGTTGGTTTTGCGCCTTTTTGCCAGGTGCAGGCTTGTCGAGCCGGAGCCAGGCGTCAGGCGCGGCAGAACGCGCTGATTGCGCGGCCGCCGATGTGAAGGGGCGGACGTGCGGGAAGAGGGGGCCGCCCCATGGCTGGTTCCGCGATGTCGGGTGGCCTGGAACGGCCGCAGGAAAAACGGCCCGTCGGCTAAGGGGCGTTGAAATGGCGTCGAGCCGAATTTCCGATAACGCCTTGCTGGCTGCGCCTTTCGCATGGCGAAAAGGGCGGGTTCGCCCGTCGCCGCCGCCGTCGGTCCTATTTGATTTCACATGTCGGCGACATTCCTTGGCAAGTTCACGGGAGCGCGGAGGCTGGGCGCGCGGACTTTACATTCCTTCACAGGCCGGAACGGGTTTCGGCGCGGGAAAGGGCGGAATCCCGCGTGCGGCCGGCGCGAAGGTGAAAAAGGGCGAATAATGGCAATCGGCGGCAAATGTGGATATCTCGCGCGCCTTAGTGGCGGGAATCCGAGGGAAGGATTAAAAATACGCACATCGTGCGCTATCAAAATTCGGCTGATTCGCACCATCTGCGAGGTCTAATTCGTCAATCAGGCTTGCCCCGAAGGGGGCGGGATGGTAGCTGAAATGTACACAATATTGGCGGAGAATCGCCCGCCAGAAGAACACCCCTTAATCGCCCAGGAGCCTACGCCATGTTCGACCGCGACCGTTTCACCCAGGATTGTCTCGAGGCCATCCGCGAGACCGATAGCCACATCGCGGTGAAGGAACTGGTTGAGCGCGCCTGCAGCGATCCGGCCGACCTGCTGCGCGGCCTGGGCGAGCCGACCAAGGCCGGCCCCGACAAGATCTACGTGTCCGACGAACTGACGATCCTCAATCTCGTGTGGGGGCCCTACATGACCTTGCTGCCGCACAATCACAATATGTGGGCGGTCATCGGCCTGTACACGGGGGCCGAGGACAACGTGTTCTGGAAAAAGGTCGAGGGCGAGCCCGGCCACACCCGGATCGAGGCCGCCGGCGCCAAGGCCATGCGCCCCGGCGACGTGGCGCCGCTGGGCAAGGACATCGTCCATTCCGTGACCAACCCGCTGGACCGCCTGACCGGCGCACTGCACGTCTACGGCGGCAATTTCTTCGAGGAACCGCGTAGCGAGTGGGAAGCCCAGGGCCTGACCGAGCGTCCCTACGATGTGCCGCGCAACATGGCCCTGTTCGAAACCTACAACGAAAAACTCCAGGCCGCGGAATAGGCCGGGGTTCCGCCTGCATGATCTGCCGGACGGCGTGACGGTCATGCGGCCTTTCCTGATATCCCTGTGCGTGTTTGCCGCCGTCGCCTCGGCGGTGACGGCGCTGTGGGCTTGGCTGGGGCGTCCGATCGACATGGCGGATGTGCCGGGTGGGCGCTTCGACTGTCTGTCCTATGCGCCGACCACTTCCGACGGCCATCCCCTGATGGGACCGGACTATGCCCTGCCGCCGGGCCTGATCGAGCGCGACCTCACGGCCCTGTCGAAACTGACCGGCTGCGTGCGCACCTATTCCTCCTACGGGGTGCAGGCGGAGGTGCTGCCGGCCGCCGCCAAACTGGGCATGAAGGTGCTTTTGGGCGTGTGGATCGGTACCGAGGACAAGCGCAACCGGATCGAGATCGCGGCGGCATTGCGGGTCGCCGCCAAGCATCCCGAGGCCGTGCGCGCCATCGTCGTCGGCAACGAGGTTCTGCTGCGCCGTGAGATGTCGGGCACGCGCCTGGCCGGGATCATCGAAAGCGTGAAGGCGCGCACCCCGCTGCCCGTGGCCTATGCGGACGTGTTCGATTTCTGGGAACGCCATCCGGCCGTCGCCGGTGCCGTGGACCTGATGCTGATCCATGTCCTGCCCTATTGGGACGACCCGGCGCCCCGGTCCGTGCGCGCGGCCCAGGACGGGGTGCGGGCGACGGTCGCCCATGCGCGGGCCGTGTTCCCCCATGCCCGGATCGAGATCGGCGAAACCGGCTGGCCCAGCGCCGGACGCACGCGCGGGGCCGGGGTGCCCAGCCGCGTCAATCAGGCGCGCTTCCTGCGCGAGTTCGCGGCCCAGGCGGACAGTCTCGGCGTGCCCTACAACGTGGTCGAGGCCGTGGACCAGCCGTGGAAGCGCCTGCCCGAGGGCACCGTGGGCGGCTTCTGGGGCGTGCTTGACGCCGGCCGCGATGCCAAGTTCCCCCTGGCCGGTCCGGTTCGCGAATGGCCCGACTGGCCCCTGGCCGCCGGGTTTTCGGCGATGCTCTGCCTGCTGTTTCTCGGTGTCGCGTTGTCGGCGGTGCGGCGGCCCGGCGTGGCCGCCCTGCTCGGCGTTGGCCTTGCGGGCGGGGCGACGGGAACCTGTCTGTGGATGCTGGCGGCCCAGATCGAGGCCGCCGCCATTGGGACCCAGGGCTGGCTGGGCGGCATCTATCTGTTGCTGCTGGCGGCCGGGGGCGGCGTGCTGCTGGCGGCGCAGCTGGTTCGCCCGCCGTGGCTGGTGGGTTTGCGGCCGGCCCCCCTGGGCGATGTGCTGGCGGGCCTGCGCCGATGCCGCCTGTCGCCGGACCAGGTGTTGGGTCTGATGCGCTGGGCGGTGCTGCTGCCGGCGGGCGTTCTCGCCCTGGCCCTGGCCGCCGACGGCCGTCACCGGGACTTCCTGTCCCTGGCCTTCGTCCTGCCGGGGCTGGCGCTGGCGCTGCTTGCCTGGCGCGGGCGGGACCGCGCCACGGCGGGCCGTCCGGAAGACGCCTGGATCGCGCTTTTGCTGGCTGTCGCCGGACCGCTTGCCGTGGACGCCCCGGGCAATCTGGAGGCCCTGGCCTGGGCCGGAACCTGTCTGCTGCTCGCCCTGCCGGGTCTGCCGGCGGTGATGGGCGAGCTACGGGTTCTCGGCCGGGCCCTGGCGGCGCAGGGCCAGGGCGATGATGGCCAATACCACCGCCGCTGACGCCGCCGTGGCGTTGTAGAGAACCAGCCCGGCCCCGCCGAGGACCAGGGCGCCATGGGCGGCCACGGCATGGCGGCGGGGATCGGGAAGAAAGCTCACAAGGGCGCAGACCAGCGCCGTCAGACCGAGGGCGTTCCAGCCCAGGGCGGCCATCAGGCCCCGGCGCAGCCCGCACCACCAGGGGCCGGCCTGCTCACAAGCAGCGCCGATTTGTTCCGGTTCGATGAAGCCGTAACGGATGCCGAGCCCGAGCAACGCCGCGGCCCCGGCCAGGGCCAGTCCGCCCAGGGGGCGGGCGGCCTTGAACGGCGCCGAAAGGGTTGCGGAAATGCGTCCTATCATGGCGCGATAGGGGCGGATTTGCGGGCGGCTGTCAACGTGGCCTTGGACGTTAAAGTTCGTATTCGGGAATGCGTGCTTCCTGCGCGGCGAGGGCGACGGCCTCGGCCATGGCGGGGAGGGCCCAGACGGCGTCCATATAGGCGCGGGTGTCGGTGTCGACCGCGACGCCATAGGTCCGGAAGCGGGAAACCACGGGGGCATACATGGCGTCCGCGATGGTCGGCTGCCCGAACAGGAAGGTCCCGCCCGCGCCATGGTCGCGGCGGCAGGTCCGCCAGATGTCCTGAATGCGGGCGATGTCCGCCAGGGTATCGGGCGACGGCGTGACCCGGTCCGTGACATGGGTCAGGTTCATGGGCATCTGGCCGCGCAGGGCGACGAAGCCCGCGTGCATCTGCGCCGAGACCGACCGCGCCACGGCGCGGGCCGCCGCCTCGGCGGGCCACAGGTTGGCGTCCGGGTGCCGTTCGGCCAGGTATTCGGCGATGGCGATGCTGTCGGGAATGATCAGATCACCGTGTTCGAGAACGGGCACCAGCCCCGTCGGCGACAGACGGCGCAGGTTTTCCTTCATGTCCGGCCGCCCGAACAGGACCGTGGTTTCCGTGAATTCGGCCCCGGCGAACTTCAGCATCAGCCAGGCGCGCAGCGACCAGGACGAATAGTTCTTGTTGCCGAGGATGAGCCGATAGATTGCCATCCGCGCTGATTACACCAGGTCGTCTATCATCGCCAGATTCATGGCGGCGCACCCCATACTTTTGGCCTAGCGGGCGAAGTGACACCTGTCACTGTGGCGACCGCCGGGCCACTGTACGAGAGGAATTGTCCGGCGCTGTTCCGGATCGCAGCGGCCTCGGCCTGAAATTGAAAACGTCCCCGCGCGTCGCGCGACGCGTAAAAATAGAGAATACGATGTCCCCTCAGCCAGCCTTCGCAATAGCCGACCGCGTGCCCCTCAAAAAGACCCATCGCAGCTTTTTCGCCGGTGACGAGATCATCTGCGAAGGCGATTCCGGCGACGAGGCCTACTTGATCCTGAGCGGGCGCGTTGAAATCCGCAAAGGCATGCGGACCTGCTCGCCAAAGACCATCGCCGTGCTCGGCAAGGGTGATGTCGTCGGCGAACTTGCGTTGATTGACGCGCATACACGGTCCGCATCGGTGATCGCCTTGGAGGACACGACGGTCAGCGTGTTGCCGCGACAGGAATTCGAGGATCGCGCGGCCGCCATGGACCCCTTGCTGCGGGCGGTCTACGGCGTCACGGTGAAGCGCCTGCGCCATGTCCTGGAGCACGGCCGGGGTCTGAACACCTATGGCTCCATGAGCAATTGGCGCACGTAATCCAGGCACTCACAACAGATCACTGAAATACGCCAGATGCGTGGTGTCGCAGCGCGAGATGCGCAGTTCCACCGGCGTGCCGTCGAGGGTCTGGGCGATGCGCTCGATACGCAGAAGCGGCGCGCCCCGGTCCAGGCCCAGATGGGTCACGTCGTCGGGGCCGGCGGCCTCGGCGGTGAGCTTTTCGACCGCGCGGTGGACGATCACGGCGAAGCGATCCTGATAAAGCTGATAGAGCGTGTTGGGCAGCTGCGTCTTGTTGAGGTCGCCCAGGCCGGGGAACAGGTCGTCGGGCAGGATGATGAGTTCCAGGATCGCGCGCCGTGCCATCAGGTCGCGCACGCGTTTGATCTCGACCACCCGCGCCTGGGGGGAGAGGCTGAGGGCCAGGGCCTCGGTCTGCGTCACGCGGCGTTGCGTCATCGACAATACCCGCGAGGTCGGCAGGCGCCGCTCACCATCCGCCGCCAGCAGGTGGAAGAAGTGGAAGCGGTCGCGGTCCGGGCCATGGGCATGGACGAAGGTGCCGCGCCCCTGATGACGGATCACCAGGTTTTCCCGCGCCATTTCATCCAACGCCCGGCGCACCGTGCCCTGGGCGACGCCGAAGCGGGCGGCCAGTTTCTGTTCCGAGGGCAGGGGCTCGGTCACCGGATGGCGGCCCTGGGCGATCTCGCGCAGCAGGGCCTCGCGCACCTGCCGGTACAGCGGCCCGTCGCCGGATCGGGGCCGGTCCCCCCAGGTTTCAGGCATATGCGGCCCTTTCGTCAAAAAAACGCAAAGTCTTCTATAAGAGTTATAAGACTTGCTTGACGGCGGCAAGAGCCAAGGACTATTGCGGGTACGGGCGAACAACAAAGGGAGCGTCAATCCCAGCCCGCACGTTAAGCATTTGAGGAAACCCAGGGCGCACCCTGAACCCATACCGTTCGGCGCAAGGCCGTCCCCCCGACCTCGTCTCAGGCATCCGTCTGCGGCGGCGGCAGGGGGCAGCGTTTTGCGCGGAACCTGGACCCGGAGGACAAGTCTTGTCGATTCATAAACAGATCGTCACGGACATGGTGAACAACAATATCGAGTTCATCACCACTGTTCCGTGTAAGCAGCTCGGCGGCGTGATCGAAGAAGCCGAAAACCATTCCAGCATCATGCACGTGCCGTGCAACAAGGAAGACGAAGGCATGGGCCTCTGTGCCGGCGCCTTCATGGGCGGCAAGCGGTCGGCCATCATCATGCAGAACACGGCCCTGGGCGTGACGCTCAACTCCCTGGCGACGCTGATCCAGTTCTACCACATCCCGCTGCCCATGCTGATCAGCTACCGCGGCGAACTCGGCGAGCCGGTGGCCTGCCAGGTTGAAATGGCCCTGCACACCAAGGCGCTGTTGAACCAGATGCTGATCCCGACCTACCACTTCCACAAGCGGGAAGACGCGGCCGAGCTCGACAAGATTCTCAAGTACACCTTCATGTGCAACAAGCCGGTGGCCATTCTGACCGACGCCACCTTCTGGAAAGGGGAATGACCATGATCCGCTCCGACGTTCTGAAAAGCCTGATCCCGGTCATTTCCGATCAGTTCGTGGTCTGCAACATCGGCCTGCCCAGCCAGGAACTCCACCTGATGGACGACCAGCCGACCAACTTCTACATGCTCGGCACCATGGGTCTGTCGTCGTCCATCGGCCTCGGCCTGGCGCTCGCGCAGAAGCAGACCATCATCGCCATCGACGGTGACGGTTCGGTCCTGACCAACCTGGGCACCCTGCCGACCATCGGCAACAACGTGGCCGACAACTACATCCTCTTGATCATCGACAACGGCAGCTACGGCTCGACCGGCGATCAGCCGACCTATGCCGGCAAAAAGACCTCGCTGACCAAGGTCGCCGAGGCCTGCGGTTGCGACAACGTGATCGAGTGCAAGGCCGAAGACACGGCCCAGGTCATGAAGGACGCCATCGCGTCGAAGAAGATGACGGTCATCGTCTGCAAGTGCGAGTCGGGCAACATCCCGGTTCCCAACATCACCATGGACCAGGTCGTGATCCGCGACCGTTTCATGAAGGCGCTTGAAGCGGCCAACGCTTAAAGGCTCCTTACGTACGGTGTCCTCCCGGCCAGGGGCGGGGCGCGTCAGCATCCATCGCCGCGCGCCCGCCCTTGGCGGGTCCTTCGGGGACCGTTAAGGTCTCCCGGCTTTTCATTGGCGGCCGCCCGGCCGCCACAGCCGCCGGAGTATTCACAGCATGGCCGACATCCTCATCACCGAGTTCATGGAAGAGTCCCAGGTCGCCCGTCTGGCCGAAAGCTACGACGTGTCCTATCTGCCGGACCTGGTGGCCGAACAGGATAAGATCCCGGCCCTGATGCCCGGCGTGCGCGGCCTGATCGTGCGCAACGCGACCCAGGTGCGGGGCGCCGTGCTGGAGGCTGCCGACAAACTGGAATGCGTCGGCCGCCTGGGCGTCGGCCTCGACAATATCGACATGGAGGCCTGCAAGGCCCAGGGCGTGAAGGTGTTTCCCGCCATCGGCGCCAATTCCGATTCCGTGGCCGAACTGGCCATGGGGGCGATCTATGTCATGTTCCGCCGCTCCTACCTGGCGACGCCGGATGTGGTCGCCGGGAAATGGCCGCGCATCGAATTGATGGGCCGCGAGGTCCAGGGCAAGACGCTGGGCATCATCGGCATGGGCTGGACCGGCCAGGCCCTGGCCTGGCGGGCGCGCGGCAACGGCATGAACCGCATCGCCTACGACCCCTGGGTCGCCAAGGACGATCCGCGCTGGGCAGATTGTAAGGTCGAGCGCGCGGAAACCCTGGACGACCTGCTGCCGAAATGCGACGCGGTCTCGATCCACGTGCCGTTGACCGACGACACGCGCGGCCTGTTCAACGCCCAGACCATCGCCAAGATGAAGGACCGCGCCCTGCTGCTGAACCTGTCGCGGGGCGGCATCGTCGACGAACAGGCCCTGGTCGACGCGTTGAAATCCGGCAAGCTTTGGGGCGGCTTCACCGACGTGTTCGTCGAAGAACCCCTGACCCATCCCAACATCTTCGAAGGCGTGCCCAATCTGTACTGCACGCCCCATGTCGGCCCGCGCACGGAAGAGGGCGAGGGCAAGGTATCCACCGTGACCGCCGATGCGGTCCTCAACTGCCTGAACGGGAACTAAACACGATGGCGATCAAGACCCTGGAAGAACTCGAACAGCTGGCCTTCAAGGTCTTCCTGAATTCGAATGTGTCGGAAAACAACGCGGCCCATGTGGTCCGCGCCCTGGTGCAGGCCGAAGCCGACGGCGTGCCGTCCCACGGCCTGTCGCGGGTGCCCAGCTATGCCGACCAGGCGAAAAGCGGCAAGGTCAACGGCCATGCCATCGCCCGCCTGGAACAGACGGCGACGGCCGCGCTGCGCGTCGACGCCAACGGCGGCTATGCCTATCCGGCCATTCATCTGGGCCTGGGCCGCGCCATGACGCTGGCGCAGGAAGCGGGCATCGTCGGCCTCGCCATCGGCAATTCCCACCACGGCGGCGTCGGCGGCCATCCGGTCGAAGCCGCCGCCCGCAAGGGCCTGATCGCCATGGGCTTCCTCAACGCCCCGGCGGCCATTGCGCCGTGGAACGGCAACCGCGCCCTCTACGGCACCAACCCCATCGCCTTCGCCTGCCCGCGGCGCAACGCCGACGGCACGGATTGGGGCGACCCGATCCTGGTCGATCTGGCGCTCAGCAAGGTCGCCCGCGGCAAGATCATGATGGCCGCCAACAAGGGCGAGCCGATCCCCGAGGGCTGGTCCACGGACAAGCACGGCAAGCCGACCACGGACGCCAAGGAAGCCCTCGACGGCGGCCTGATGATCCCCATGGGCGACGCCAAGGGCGCGGCCCTGGTGCTGATGGTGGAAATCCTGGCGGCGACGCTCACGGGCTCCAACCACGGCTTCGAAGCCTCCAGCTTCTTCGCCGCCGACGGCGAGCCGCCCAAGGTCGGCCAGTTCTTCATCCTGATCGACCCGTCCGCCTTCGCCCATGAGGACGAGGAAACGGCGGACAACCGCTTCATCGAACGCATCGGCACCCTGGTCCAGGCCATCACCGAGCAAGACGGCGCCTGGCTGCCCGGCGTCGACCGCTGGGCCAACCGCGCCAAGGCGAATGCGGAGGGCGTGAACGTGCCGGATAACCTGCTGGCCGATCTGGAAGCCCGCGCGGCGGGGTAACCGCCGACCGTCATCCCCGATAAACGTCATGGCCGGGCGCGACCCGGCCATCCACGCTTTCTGTCTTCTCATTGCCTCACCGTCTCTGTGGTTCCTTCAAGAAAACCACTGAGGCAGTGAGACGATGAGGCGACCATGTCATTCCCGCGAAAGCGGGAATCCACGCCCCTGGATCCCCGGATCAAGCCCGGGGGTGACGGAATGGGATATGCGTGGTAGGATAAAATCCGACCGCCATATCGAATGGATCGCACGAGGGCTTGACGCCATGTCCATGGTCAAGAAAAGCATCACGGTTACCGACCAGCAGGAAGCCTGGATTCAGGGGCAACTCGCCAGTGGTAATTACGCTACGGATAGCGAACTGATCCGCGAAGCCATCCGCGAAAAGCAAACGCGCGCCGACGAGATCGCGCGCATCCGGTCGGCGCTGGTTGAGGCGGAAAGCGGCGGCATGAGCGACAAGTCACCGGAAGATATTCGCCGCGCGGTTCTGGCTGCTCTCAAGGAAGATGGCAAGCTATAGACTCAGCCTAGCCGCCGAGGATGACTTGGCGCGTCTTTATCGCCGAGGGATCACGGAATTCGGTTTGGCCCAGGCCGACCGTTATTTTGACGGGCTGATCGCGCGGTTCGACCGCATCGCCGGTGATCCCTCACTCTATGCAGCTGTCGATCACATCCGACCCGGCTACCGGCGGAGCGTCTACGGCACTCATTCTGTTTATTATCGGATTGAAGGTCGGGGCGTGGAAATCATGCGGGTGCTGGGCCGTGAGGATGTAATGGCACTGGTTGAATAGTGGCAGAATACAAAAAAACATGGGTTTCTGAGCCGTGGATTGGGAATTTTGGCGTGAAGCCAATTGATCCAGGATACATCTACATATTTGAGAATGACGGAAAGTATAAAATAGGAAAATCTATTAACCCTGCCGCAAGAATTAAAACTGCAAAAACTTGGCTCCCAGATATGAATGTAGTCGGCATTAAACCGTTCTGGAATGTGTCAAGAATTGAACGCCTTTTACACGTTGGCATGTCTATTAGTTGGTATGATCGTGAGTGGTTTGAACCATTAGACGAAAGTTATCTTGATACAATGACGGGTCAATTTAAGGAGTTTTATGATGAGGATATAAATAGGAATTCAGTGGATTTTATCTATTGGTATAACAGCAGCGGTATGGCTGAATTTGCGATTGATCTTAACTATCAAAAAGTATCTGTAAAAAAATTTATGAGAACAGAAAGTTCACGAAAAAAGAAATAATTAAAATACTGCATTAATAATTATTTAATATGTATTTATATTATGAAAATATACTGTTATTTATATTTAATTGATCCCGATTTTTCATCTCAAGGCACCACCTTCCCCGGATTCATGATGCCCTTGGGGTCGAGCGCGGCTTTGATGCTGCGGAGCATGTGTTTTTCCACGTCCGTCTTGTAGCGTTCCATTTCGTGCACCTTCAGAAGTCCGATGCCGTGTTCGGCGGAGAAGGAGCCGCCGAGGCTATCGGCGATGTCGTGCACGCCGGGGGGCACTTCGTTGCGCAGGCGCTCCGCATCCTCGGGCGTCGTGTCCTTGGGCATCACCAGGTTGTAGTGCAGGTTGCCGTCGCCCATGTGGCCGAAGGCCATGATGGTGACGCCGGGGATGACCTTTTCCGCATGCGGGTCGGCCTTGGCGAGGAATTCCGGGATTTTGGAGACAGGCACGGAAATGTCGTGCTTGGCCGAGGGGCCGCAGTGCTTCAAGGCCTCGGGAATGCTTTCCCGGATGTTCCACAGCCGCGCCGCCTGCTCGCCGCTTTCGGCCAGCACGGCGTCGATGATCTCGCCCGCCTCGAAGGCTTCGCCGAGGGCCGTTTCGGCCAAATCCCGGATCACGCCCTTCTGCCCCGACGCCAATTCGATCAGCGCGTGGTGTTCATGGCGTTCCGTGAACGGGTCCTGGCTGCCCGGGATGTGTTCGAACACGGCGTCCATGGGGGCGCGGCAGATATATTCGAAGCTGGTCACCTGATCGCCCGTCGCGGCCTTCAGGCGCGTCAAGAGAGCCGAGAGGTGGGCCGGGGTTTCCGCCGCGACCATGGCGGTCGTCGTCTCGGCCGGGCGGGGGAACAGTTTCAGGACGGCGGCGGTGATGATGCCGAGCGTGCCCTCCGCGCCCATGAAGATATGCTTCAGGTCATAGCCCGTGTTGTTCTTGCGGATGCCGCGCAGCCCGTTCCACACGCGGCCGTCGGCCGTGACGACCTCCAGCCCCAGCACCAGATCGCGGGCGTTGCCGTAGCGCAGCACCTGAATGCCGCCGGCGTTGGTCGAGAGATTCCCGCCGATCTGGCAGGTCCCCTCGGCGGCGAGGGAGAGCGGGAACAGAAGCCCGGCGGCCTCGGCCTTGTCTTGAATCTCTTTCAGAATACAGCCGGCCTCGACCGTCATGGTCGCGTTGACGGGGTCGATCTCGCGCACCGCATTCATGCGGCCCAGGTTGACCAGCACGCCGCCCTGGGCGACCGCCCCGCCGCACAGGCCCGTATTGCCGCCCTGGGGGGTAATCGTCACGCCGTGTTCGGCGCAGATGGTGACGATCTTGGAGACTTCTTCCGTATTGGCGGGGCGCAGCACCAGCGGGCTTTCGCCGTGGTAGTAATTGCGCTCCTCCGCCAGGTAGGGGGCCATGTCGGCGGGCGTCTCGTACCAGCCCTTGTCGCCCACGGCGTTTTTCAGCGCGGTGCGCACGGTTTCGGGAAGAGGGGGCATATGGGCGCCGTCGGCCATGATCGTATTCCTTGAAGGCGATGGTCACTGGGGATGTTTCCGGTCATATTTGCCACGATGGCCGCCCAACGACAAGCCGGAGCCCCGCCCATGACCGCGACAATTTCTCAACCCAAGCCCGAGAATTCCAAAAGCGTCCCGCAAGGCGGCACGCCGGGGGAAACCACGGTCTGCGTCATCGGCGCCGGCATCGTCGGCGTCAACTGCGCCCTGGCGGCGGTGAAGGAGGGGTTCAAGGTCACCCTGATCGACCGCATCGAACCGGGGGAGGCCTGTTCCTTCGGCAACGCCGGCATCTTGGCCGAATGGTCGTTCGTGCCGACCTTCGGGCCGGAAGTGCTGCGCAATGTGCCCGGCTATCTGATCGACCCCAAGGGGCCCTTGACCATCCGCTGGGCGCGGCTGCCCCATATCCTGCCCTGGCTGCTGCGCATGCTGCGCTTCGCCAGCGTCGCGCACCAACGCCGCGCCGCCGACGCCATGCGTCATCTGACCATCGGCTGCTCCGACGCCTATGGGGCCCTGGCGGCGGAGGCCGGGGCGCCCGAGCTGGTGCGCCGCGACCCGGTGCTGCAGGTCTACGACAACGCGACCGATTTCAAGAAGGCGGAGACCGACCTGGCGTTCCGGGCGACCTACGGCATCAAGTATCAGGCGCTCGACCGCAAGGAACTGACGGACCTGGAGCCGGCCCTCGGCCCCGATTTCAAATGGGCCCATGCGCTGCTCGGCGGCGGCACCACGACCAACCCGGGCCGCCTGACCAAGGTCCTGGCCGAGACCTTTGTGAAGCGCGGCGGCACCCTGCAACAGGGGGAGGTGCGGGGGCTGGCGCGGAAAGCCGACGGCGGCTTCCGCATCGAGACGTCGGAGGGCGTGCTTGAGGCGGACCGCATCGTGCTCGCCGCCGGGGCCTTTTCCCACAAGCTGGCGGCCCTGCTGGGCGAGAAGATCCCATTGGGGACCGAACGCGGCTACCACGCCATCCTGGCCGACCCGGGGGTGCAGGTGAACCATGCCGTCGGCTGGAAGGCCCGCGCCTTCTATGCCTCGCCCATGGAGATGGGCCTGCGTCTGGCCGGCACGGTCGAACTGGCGGGGTTGGAGGCCGCGCCCGATTACGCCCGGGTAAAGGTCATGACCGATCTGGTGCCCAGGCTGCTGCCCGGGGTGAAGACGGCGGTTTCGACGCAATGGATGGGCTTCCGCCCGACCCTGCCGGACAGCCTGCCCGTGCTCGGCCCGTCATCGGTGGCGCCGGGGCTGTTCCATGCCTTCGGCCATCAGCACGTCGGCCTGACCTGCGGCCCGGCGACGGGGCGCGTGATCGCGCGGCTGTTGAAGGGCGAGGCGCCGAACGTGGACCTGACGCCGTTCCGGGCGGACCGGTTTTAGCCGCAAATCCCGAGCGGGCCGAACCCAGGCCCGCGACGACGATTTGCGCGAACAACAAGCGCCGTCAGGTCATTCGGGGTTAGGCGGCCAACGCCTGTTCCAGGTAGGGGCGGAAGTGGTCGATGTCCGGCGTGTCCAGGCCGGCGATCTTGGCCCGGTCGTCCCATTCGCGCACTTTCACCGCGTCCTCGTAATAGGGCAGGGCTTCGAAGGCCGTGACCTCGTCCGCGCTCATCGGCCCGCCCTGTAATTCCAGGGATTTGACCGAGGCCGGGGACAGGGTGTCGAAATAGCCCGGCTGTGTGGCGCAGAGATAGCGCTTGGCCTCGACATGTAACCCCACGGCCTGGGCCACGCGGGCGTTGAAATGGCGGTCGGCCCAGCCGCGGGCGATGTCCTCGTGCTTGTCGTTGATGCCACGGTCGGCCGCGCCCTGGCCGTGTTTCTGCATCATATGGCCGATGTCGTGCAGAAAGGCCGCGGCGACCAGATCTCCATCACCCGATTCCCGCTCCGCCAGCCAGGCGCATTGCAGCGCGTGTTCCAGTTGCGAGACCACTTCGGTGTATGGGCGGCGGCCCAAATCAAGATACGTTTCAAGGGCTTCGGAGAGAGGATTTTTCGTCATGGTCAGGTTCCTGTAAACTGAATCAGGTCCACTGAACGGGGCCTGGAGCGATGCTGTTCCGGGAATCCATCAATTTTATCATATTGGTCTGATGACGGTCAGATGAACTTTTATTGAGCCATGTGGTACTTGAACTACCTGCATGGCCCGGTGTATGCAACGCGCCTGGAGGAGACGATTCCAATGCTAAGGCGTCATATAGTTACTGCTTTCCTGGTCACCGCCCTGATGGCGTTCGCGCCGCGGGCCGTGTGCGCTGAAGTGACGACGGACGAAGTCAAAACCTTCGTCAACACCATGGCCTCGTCAGCGATTAGTTCCCTGACCGGGAAGGACATCGCCCGAGACGTGCGCAAGGAACGTTTCCGCACCCTGGTGAATGACTTCTTCGCCGTGAAATCCATCGGTAAATGGGTGTTGGGCCGCCATTGGCGCCGCGCCACCCCGGAACAGCGTGAGGAATACCTGACCCTGTTCGAGAACATGCTGCTGGAACGCTATGTCGACGGCTTCAAGGATTATTCCGGTGAGTCTTTGGAAATCAGCCGCGCCGAAAAGCGCCAGGAAAACGATTTCATCGTCCATACCATGCTGAAGCGCCCCGGCGGCCAGCCGGTCGAGGTCAGCTGGCGCGTCGGCGTGGGCGAACGCGACGGTCAGCATATCTTCAAGATCGTCGACATCATCGTGAACGGCCTCTCCATGGCCCTGACCCAGCAGAAGGAATTCAATTCCGTGATCTCGAACAACGGAAATTCCGTCGACAGCCTGCTGGAGAAAATGCGGGAAATGGCCAAGCCCGCCGGCTGATCCTGGCGTCAGCTGATCCTAGTGAAGGTATTTTCCGGTCATGGGGCAGCCCGCCGATTCTCCTGAACCGACGCCGGGCCCTGGCGTGGAAACGCCGTCGGGCCCTGGCGTGGAAACGCCGTCGGGCAAAGACGCCGCTTACGAAAACTTCCCCGTCGGCTCGTTCCTGCTGCCGGCCCGCCTGCGCCCGCATGTGGCGCGGTTCTACCGTTTCGCCCGCGCCATCGACGACATTGCCGACAACACCGCATTGGACGCGGACACCAAGGTCCGCCGCCTGGCCGGGTTCGAGGCGGCGCTTTTGGGCCAGCACCCGCACGATCCCGAATTCGCCACCGCCCATGCCATGCGCGACAGTTTGGCGGAAACCGACATCACGCCGCGTCACTGCCAGGACCTGATCGACGTCTTCAAGCAGGACGCGGTCAAGGGCCGGTATCAGGACTGGGACGACCTGATGCATTACTGCATCCGGTCCGCCGCCCCCGTGGGCCGCTACCTGATCGACCTGCACGGCGGATCGTCCTTGGGCTACGGCCCGTCGGACGCGCTGTGCAACGCGCTCCAGGTCATCAACCATCTGCAGGACTGTCAGGACGACTACCGCAGCCTGGACCGGGTGTATCTGCCGGGTGACTGGCTGGCTGCGGAGGGGGCGGTGGTCGAAGACCTCGACCGTCCGGCCTGTACGCCCGCACTTCGCCGCGTGATCGACCGCTGCCTGGACGCCACCGAGATTCTGTTGGACGAAGCCCGTCCCATATCCTCCGGCATGCATAGCCGCCGCCTGGGGATGGAGGCCGCCGCCATCTGGGAAATCGCCCGCCGGCTTACGGATTTGCTGCGCCGTCGGGACCCGCTGGCCGGGCGCGTGGCGCTGACCAAGGGCGGTTATGCCTGGTGCTGCGCCAAGGGTGCCTTGGCCGCACTGGTCGGCCTGCACGGGCGATGAGGTCCGGGCAATGACGGGGGCGGCCCTGCTGGCGCTCGCCGTCTGGGCGGGAATCCTGTTCTGCCGCGGGCGGTTCTGGTTCGCCGATCAACACCTGAGCCCCGCCGCCAAGACGCCGCCAAAGGGCGGCTGGCCCGATATCGCCGCCGTCATCCCCGCCCGGGACGAAGCCGACAGCATCGCCTGCACCGTGGCGTCCCTGTTTGCCCAGGATTATCCCGGTCGCCTTGATGTCGTGGTGGTTGACGACAATTCCACGGACGGCACGGCGGACCTGGCCCGGGGGGCGGCTGACGCGGCGGACGGGGGCAGCCGATTTCATCTCGTCACCGGACGGCCGCTGGCCGAGGGCTGGTCGGGCAAGCTCTGGGCCGTTCATCAGGGGCTTGAGGCCGCGCGGGCGGCGGCGCCCGATGCCCGCTACGTCCTGCTGACCGACGCCGACATTGCCCACGATCCGGCCAACCTGCGCCGTCTGGTCGAGAAGGCGGAGATGGAGAACCGTGATCTGGTCTCCCTCATGGTACGCCTCAACTGCGAAACGCCGTGGGAACGTCTGCTGATTCCGGCCTTCGTATTCTTCTTTCAAAAGCTGTTTCCCTTTCCCTGGGTCAACGATCCGGTCAAGCGCACGGCGGCGGCGGCGGGCGGCTGCATGCTGGTGCGGCGGGCCGCCCTGGATGCGGCCGGCGGGATCGAGGCGATCCGGGGCCGGCTGATCGACGATTGCGCCCTGGCGGCACTGTTGAAGGCCAGGGGGGCGATCTGGCTGGGGCTCAGCCGCGAGACGGTGAGCCTGCGCCGTTACGACGGGCTGGGGGAACTGTGGCGCATGGTCGCGCGCACGGCCTATGAGCAACTCGGCCATTCGCCCCTGATGCTGCTGGGCACCGTCGCCGGGATGGTGTTGCTGTACCTGGTGCCGCCGGTGGCGGCGCTGTGGGGGCTGGTCGCCGGGGATTGGCCGATGCTGGCTGTGGGGGCGGCGGGGTGGCTGGCCATGGCCGTCGCCTATTTCCCGACCCTGCGCCTGTACGGGCGCCCGCCCTGGGCGGCGCTGGGGCTGCCCGTGGCGGGATTTCTCTACACCCTGATGACCGTCGATTCCGCCCGTCGCCACTGGTCGGGCAGGGGCGGGGCGTGGAAAGGGCGAACCTACCGGCCTTGACAGACGACGCGTCGGGCGCGATTT